>NZ_JABXEP010000109.1:0-28550 GCF_013372605.1 Myxococcus sp. AM009 | reverse complement strand
GGGTGGGGGACAAGCGGGGAGACGTGGCTATCGAAGCCGCGTGGCCGCGCTTAATCCAGGCTATATCCAGGGTTCGGGACGTCTTTCGGACGCCCCCGTGCCCTCTACACCAGGACGAATCCCGTGGCCGGAAGCAGCCTGCTGACCCTGATTGATGACATCGCCAGCCTGCTGGATGACATCGCGGTGATGACGAAGGTCGCGACCCGGAAGACCGCTGGCGTGCTCGGGGATGACCTCGCGCTCAATGCCCAGCAGGTCTCCGGCGTCAGAGCCGACCGCGAGCTGCCCGTCGTCTGGGCCGTCGCCAAGGGCTCGTTGGTCAACAAGGCGATCCTGGTCCCCGCGGCCCTGGCCATCAGCGCGCTGGTGCCCTGGGCCATCACCCCGCTGCTGATGCTGGGCGGCGCCTTCCTGTGCTTCGAGGGCTTCGAGAAGGTGGCCCACAAGTTCCTGCACGGCAAGGAGGAGCAGGCGGCGGAGCAGCAGGAGCGCATCAAGGCGGTGGCGGACCCGGCGGTGGACCTGGTCGCCATGGAGAAGGGCAAGATAAAGGGCGCCATCCGCACCGACTTCATCCTGTCCGCCGAAATCGTCGTCATCTCGCTCGGGACGCTCACCGCCGCGTCCTTTGGAATGCAGGTCGCCGTGCTGTCCGGCATCGCCCTTCTCATGACGGTGGGCGTCTACGGTCTGGTCGCGGGAATCGTGAAGCTCGACGACGCGGGCCTCTACCTGATGAAGGCGGAGGGCGGGTTCAGTCAGAGCCTGGGCCGGGGCATCCTGGCGACCGCGCCGTACTTGATGAAGGGGCTCGCCATCGTGGGCACGGCCGCCATGTTCATGGTGGGCGGCGGCATCCTCACGCACGGCATCGCGCCCCTGCATCACTTCATCGAGCACGCCAGCGCCGCGGCTGCGGTGGTGCCGGGCGTTGGCGGGCTGCTGGGCGCGCTCCTGCCGTCGCTGCTGAACGCGGTGGCCGGCATCATCGCGGGTGGCCTCATCGTGCTGCTCGTGACGGGCGCCACGCGGGCCTTCCAGTCGGTGCGAGCCAGGCCGAGCTGAGCCAGGTTGCCCCTGCGTGCCCGGGTGTTCCGGGCACGCGGGCGGCGTTCACCTTCCGGGCATGCGCGCACCTGCCGTTCAAGCGCGTGAGCGCCGCGCACGGTGCCCGGCGAGCTGGAATTCGCGTGGTTCCCCTTGCATGAAGCAGCCTGGACGGGGGAAGACGGGCGGATGGCATGGGAACCTCGCGTCATGAACTCCGACCCACGCGGGCGGGATCCGTCAGAAGTACTACGTGAACTGCAGCGGCAGCTGGGGCCAGGGATGGGGCGCCGCCTCCTGTTCGTCGTGCTCGGTTTGTTCCTGCTGGTGGGGTTGATGACCAGCTACGCCCAGGTGGAGCCGGACGAAGTGGGCGTCATCCTCCGGCTGGGGCGCTTCGTGGGCACGGTGGAGCCAGGCCCGCATTTCCGCGTGCCCTTCTGGGTGGACCGCATCGTGAAGGTCCCGGTGCAGCGTCAGCTCAAGGCGGAGTTCGGCTTCCGCACGGAGGCCTCCCGCACGCGCGCGGGCTCCTCCTACGCGGCGGAGACATCGGACATGAAGCGCGAATCGCTCATGCTCACCGGTGACCTCAACGTCGCGGTGGTGGAGTGGATCGTCCAGTACAAGATCAAGGACCCGTACCAGTACCTCTTCAAGGTGAAGAACGTGGAGAGCATGCTCCGGGACATCTCCGAGGCCTCGATGCGGGCCGTCGTGGGAGACCACTCGGTGAACGAGGTCCTCACCACGGGCCGCCAGGCGGTGGCCACCCAGTCCAAGCTGCTGCTCCAGGACCTGGCGGACCGCTACGAGACGGGCGTGGACATCCAGCAGGTGGTCCTCCAGGACGTGAACCCGCCCGACCCGGTGAAGCCGTCCTTCAACGAGGTGAACCAGGCCATCCAGGAGAAGGAGCGCGTCATCAACGAGGCCTACGCCGAGCTGAACCGCGTCATCCCCCGCGCGAAGGGCGAAGCCGAGGAGGCGCTGCGCGGCGCCGAGGGCTACGCCATTGAGCGTGTGAACCGCGCCAAGGGTGAGGCGGACCGCTTCGCGCGCGTCTACGAGGAGTACCGCAAGGCCCCGGACGTCACCCGCCGCCGCATGTACCTGGAGACGGTGAGCCAGGTGCTCCAGAGCGCCGGACAGAAGGTCGTCCTGGACGAGTCCGTCAAGGGCCTCACGCCATTGTTGAACATGCAGGCGAACGACCCCGCGGTGTCCGGGAGCGCGAGCCAGACGGAGGGCCGCCGATGAGCCGCCTGATCATTCCCCTCGGCGTAGTGGCCGCCCTCGTCGTCGTGGTGGGCTTCTCCTCGACCTACACTCTGAGCGAGCACGAGCAGGCCGTCATCACCCGGTTCGGCGAGCCGAAGGGCGCGTCCGTCGTGGACCCGGGGCTCCACTTCAAGATGCCCTTCGTCGACACGGTGAACCGCTTCGACAAGCGGTGGTTGGACTGGCGCGGAGACCCGAACCAGATCCCCACCAAGGACAAGAAGTACATCTGGGTGGACACCTTCGGGCGCTGGCGCATCGTGGACCCGCTGCGCTTCTTCCAGCGCCTGCGGGACGAGCGCAACGCGCAGTCCCGGCTCGACGACATCATCGACGGTGAGACGCGCAACACCATCGCGTCGTTCGCGCTGATTGAAGCGGTCCGCTCCACCAACCGTCCCTTCGAGGACGACGAGTACACCGCCGAGACGGAGCGGGGCGAGTCACTGGAGCAGGTCGCCCAGGGACGGGACAAGCTCACCCGCCAGATTCGTCTCCGGGCCGCGGAGATCGTCAAGGAGTTCGGGGTGGAGCTGGTCGACGTGCAGATCCGCCGCATCAACTACGTGGACGAGGTCCAGGTGAAGGTGTTCGAGCGGATGATCTCCGAGCGCAAGCGCATCGCCGAGCGCTCCCGTTCGGAGGGCATGGGCCGCGCGGCGGAGGTCCGGGGCCAGCGTGAGCGTGACTTGAAGGAGATCCGCTCGGCGGCCTACCGCAAGGCCCAGGACATCACTGGCGCGGCGGACGCCGAGGCGACGAAGATCTACGCGGAGGCCTTTGGCAGGGACCCGGAGTTCTACCAGTTCATGCGGACGCTGGAGGCCTACCCGGACGTCGTGGACGCCTCCACGTCACTGTTCCTGGGCGGCGAGTCCGAGTTCTACCGGTACCTGCGCAGCTCCAAGCCGTAGACGGGAAGGGCGGGACGCCAACGGCATCCTGGCGCCTCGCCCTCTCAGTCCCCCAGGCGAACCGCGATGAGCACGATGGCCAGGAGGGGCGGGGCGCCCTGGACGATGCTGGCCTTGAGGAAGCGGCGGTTGCTGGACACCAGCACCAGGGCCGCCAGCGCCATGCATGCACAGCCGAACACCACGGCCGCCACGCCGGACGCGGCCGCGCCGGTGTGGACGAGCGCCACGCCCACCAGCACGCCCACCGCGAGGAACAGGTTGTAGAAGCCCTGGTTGAGCGCCATCGGCTTCACCACGTCCGCGTCCGCCTGTGACTTCAGTCCGAAGCGCCGCCACACCTTCGGCTGCGAGAAGACGATGCTCTCCATGGCGAAGAACAGGACGTGGATGAGCGCGGCGACGACCGCGAAGCCTTGTGCCAGCAGCGACATGATGACTCCCCTCTGGGAACGCGATATTCTGTACCAGTCAGTTCCGAATCATATTGAAACGGTCGGTCCAGAATTGTCAAGGAGGGTGACGTGGCGCGGACGCGTGCGTTCGACGAGACGGAGGCGGTGCGCAAGGCGCTGGGGCTGTTCTGGTCCCGGGGATACGAGGCCACGTCCTTGTCGGACCTGGAGTCCGCCACGGGGTTGAACCGCTCCAGTCTGTACCAGGCGTTCGAGAGCAAGCGGGGGCTGTTCTCCCGCGCGGTGGCGCTGTACCTCCAGGAGGTCATCACGCCCCGGCTGGCCGTCTTCGCCAAGGGCCCGGCGGGCCTGCCGCAGGTGACGGCGTACTTCGAGTCGCTCGCGACGACGATGGGGACCGCGCCGCCGGCCCTGACGCGCCGGGGATGCCTGCTCGTCAACACGGCCACGGAGCTGGCCCCGCATGACGTCGAGGCTCATCGCGCGGTGGAGGACTACCGCGCGCTCTTGCAGGGACACCTGACACGGGCCCTGGAGGCGGCGGCGCGGGCTGGTGTCATGCCTCGGAAGACGGTGGCCCGCCGGGTGGAGCTGCTGCTGGGCGCCGTCATCGGTGTGCTGGTCACCGCGCGGGTGGATCCCTTGGCCGCGGCGAAGCTCGCCCGTGCCGCCGCGAGCGAAGTGGAGGGCTGGGCTCCCTGAGAAGGTGCTTGAGCGCAGCAGCGAAAGCACCGCATCCGGCCTCCTGGCTGGCCAGGGCCTTGCGGCGGCGGCGCTTTCGAGGCGTTCACTTCCTCCGTTGCTCTGCGGCCGTTGGAGGAAGCGGTGCGGTGTTGGCGCCGCGGTGGATGGAATCTCCGCGGCGCTGCTCCGTTCAGTTGCGCGATGCACCGGTCCTTGAAATGCAACGACGCACGCGCCGCGGCGGCGCCTGGCTACCTCCAACGGCTGCGCATCGCGCCGCCGTGGGCGCTTCTCCTGCTGACGTTCCTGACGGGCTGCCCGCTCGCGGAGAACTACACCGATGAGGCCGGTCCCCGGTACAGCGGCGACCATCGGAAGCCTGGCTCTGTCTCCACCGAGACGCCCGCTTCCATTACCGTGGTGACGTTCAACCTGGCCTTCTCCGAACAGGTCTCCGAGGCCATCACCGCGCTCTCAAGACCTCCGCTCGCGGGGGCGGATGTCATCGCGATGCAGGAGATGGACGCTGCGTCCGTCGACCGAATCGCAAGTGAGCTGGGGCTGGCCTACGTCTACTACCCCGCCTCCGTGCAGGTGGACGACGACGACTTCGGCAACGCGCTGCTGAGCCGGTGGCCCATCGTCGCGGACCGGAAGGTCCACCTTCCCCATGACGACCCGTACCATCAGCGCCGCCGCATCGCGGTCCTCGCGACGTTGGACCTCGGCGGGACGCTGGTTCAAACGGCCTCCGTGCACAACGCCACGCCCATCGTCGGGCTTGGCGGGCGGCTCGACCAGGCGGAGACCATCATCGACGCGCTCGAAGGCACGGGGCCGGTGCAGGTCATCGCCGGCGACTTCAATACCTCGGACCCGGGGAGCCTGAGGCAGATGGTGAAGCTGTTCTCCGAGCGGGGCTTCCACTGGGCCTCGGAAGGCGTGGGGGACACGGTGGACTCCGTGATTGGCGGCCTCCCGCTCGACTTCGTCTTCGCCCAGGGGCTCGCTCCGCTGGAGCGTGGCGTGGACCGGCGTCCCGCCGGGAGCGACCACCATCCCGTCTGGGTGCGGTTCGCATGGCCTCCGTGATGCGAGGATTCGTCACACGGACGCTATCGGTGGCCGGGACGCTCGTCCTCACGCCTGGCTGTCTGAGTGGTGCGCGGAACATCGGCGCCGCGACAACCCCCGTTGGGACAACAGAGGTCGGCGTTTCATTGAACGCGCTGGCCTTCGAGCATGGGCGGGACCAGGCGTACCTCCCCAGCCCCGAGCTCACCTTTCGCAAGGGCGCTGGCCATGGCTGGGATTGGGGCGGCCGCCTCACGTTGCTGGGCCTGGAGCTCGGAACACGACACCGGCTCATCGAGCAGTCCCGGTGGACGTGGTCCGTCGCTCCGAGCGCTGGAATCTGGTACGTGCCCGTCACCAACAACTCCACGGAGCCCGTCAATCTCCGGCTCGGCGCGCAGACCCTGCTCGACTTCCGGCTGAGTCGCGCGTGGACGCTGACCGGTGGCGCATCGCTGATGGGCGCCTTCGCGGGACCGCTCACCGCCTTTCAAGGGCGGTTCAATGGAGCGAACCTGCTGCTCTCTCCGGGGGGCTCGCTGGGGATCGGGTTTCGCTTGAGCCCCTCCCTCGAAGTGCGCGCGGAGGGGGGCCTTGAGTTTCCCCTGGGCCTGAGGGGCGGGAGCCGCCCGCCCACCGGCCATGCAGGGCTGACCTTCCGCTGGAGCCGTGCCGACCGTCGATGACGGTGTATGCACCACCAGGGCCGCCCGGAGCGGCCCTGGTGGCACGCGCTTCAACTCACATCATGTTGGTGACGATCTGCGTCTGACACGTCACCGGGTCGATGATTGACTGGGCCGTGTCGACGGTGCAGGCGGCGCCGCCGTAGGTCCCGAAGAAGACCTGCGCGGAGCAGGCTCCGGCGACGTCAGAGACCTCCACGCGCCAGACACAGGTCTTCGAGCCGGAAGGATTCGCCGGGTCGACCGTGTAGTAGTACTGCTGGACGACCATCGGCGTGGGGGCGGGGGCGCTGACCTGAAACCCACCGTAGGTGCCGGTGGGCACGGGGTGGGTGTTCCAGATTCCATTGAACGTGCCCGTCAAGATCTGGAGGCCCAGGGTGAGGTCGACGCCGGTCTGGTTGAGGACGAAGAAGTCTTCAACGGCAGGGCCAATGGCTTCAACAGAGGGGCCCTTCCGCACGGGGACCTGCACCACGCCTTCACGGACGCTGACGTACTCGCCACGCTGGGTGAGGAAGTCGGGAAAGTCGAGTTCGAGCTGCCCAGCGAAAGCGAGCGACGGAGTGAGAGACAGCAGCGAGCCAGCCAGAAAACGCTTCACGTTCCGCGTCATGGACTACTCCTGTGTTGTTTATGCGGGGTTGGCCGAAGCCAATGTCTTACTAGCACTGGTCTTTGATTTATTTCAAATCCAAACTGGCAAAGCCGGCAATTCAGTGAATGTGGATGATTGCGGCCCGGGTGTGGCGCACGCCATTGGGATGTCAGACTAAGGGGTTTCCGCTGGGGCAAGACAGACTTGCGGCGGGTCATGCGCGCCGCATTCCCTGACAGCCCCACGCCGACGGCGCACATGGGCCATGAGCGCTTCAAGAAGGCCTTTCCTCGCGGCGTGGCAGTGGCCACCGCTCAACACCGCCCGGGTCGCCCCGCACGCGGGGTGGACGCGCCAAGTCCTGTCTCGATAGGGTTTCAATCGCGAATTCGAAACATTTCTCACGACAAGGAGGCCCAGATGGCGCTGTCTCGTTGGGTTGTTGGAATCACCGCGCTGCTCCTCTGCGCTTGCGGTGGAGCGGCTGATTCGGAGTCTGGGCTTCCCATGGGCGACACGCGCACGGTGGAACAGCGCGCGGAGGAGCCTGGTGGTGGAACGCGGTACGGCCAGCACCGGACCTACTACCGCGAGGCGGCCAAGGTGAACTGGGCGGGGGCGTGGCACGCCGACTGCTCTGGGTACATCGCGCAGTCGGGGCAGGTGACTGCGTATTACACGGACACCTTCTTCATCTGTCCGTAGCGGCAGCGGCGGCGTGGGCCTCGCGGTGCGACCCCGTGGCGAGGCATCGCCACCCGTTTCTAGCGCAGCGCCGCGAGGGCCGCGCCGACCTTCGCCACCGTCACCGACACGGGCGTCGTCACCTCCGGCGCGAAGATGGCCACGCGGAGCTCCTCGAAGGCCCACCGCAGCTCCTGCGCCGCCTCCTGGTCACGCACGGTGGCGCGCCTGGCGAGGAAGGTCTCCCACAGGGGGGTGAAGGGCGCGGCCTTCCCCGCGTCCTTGCCGGGGTTCGCCACCGCGCGCGACAGCCGTGCCTGGGCCGCGCGGAGGTAGCGCGGGTAGTGCAGCAGGCGCACGAAGGGAATCCACTCGATGAGGTTCGCGGGGAACAGGTGCCCGAGCTGCGAGCGGAGGTCCCGCACGGCCGCCGCGCCGCTCGGCCCCTTGGATGCCGTCTTGAGCGCGGCGAGCGTCGCGGCGAGCTCCGAGGAGGTGACAACGACGGCGTTCGCCCAGTCCCGGGCCGCCTGCTCGATGCGTGGTGAGCCCTCACGGACCAGCGCCTCGAAGGACTCCTTCGTGCGGGGCAGCGGCGCACCCGGTGCGAGCTTGAACGCATCGTCGACGCCGCGTGCGAGGACGAGCGCCCGGAAGGCGTCGGCCTGGCCCCGCGCGGGCGGCGCGCCGTCCAGGGACGGGAAGGGCAGCGGCATGCGCGCGGCGCTGACGGCCACGTGTCCGCGCGCGGCGAGCATCAGGAGCCTGCGGACCCCTGTGCGCGTGGCCGCCTCGGCGGCGGCGGAGGTCTCGAGTAGTACCAGGTCCACGGCAGCGCCCCGGTCGACGAGCGCGGGGTAGCTGCGGACCTCGAGCCCGCCGACCCGCCGGGTGACCACGGGGGGCAGCTCGCCGAAGGTCCAGGCCGTCAGCCCCTTGCGTTCCCAGTCTGAAGCCGGCGCCGCGCTGCGCAGCGCCGCCCGTGCACGTCCCCCGTGCTGCTCGAGCAGCGCATCGGCATCGCGGCTCCGCGCGAGCTCCTTTCCCCGCTCGTCGAGTACCCGGAGCGTGATCCGCAGGTACGGCACCACGGCATCCGCTCGGAGGGACTCCTCGGGCACGTCCACGCCGCACAGCCGGGACACCGCACGCGCGAGCGCTGGAATCATCGGCCCGCGGAAGGGCACCAGTTCCTTCTCGAGACGGTCGACCAGGGCCGGCACCGGCCCCAACTGCTTGCGCTGGGCGCGGGGGAGTTGCTCGAGCAGGGCGGTGAGCTTCTCCCGCTGCCACCCGGGGATGGTCCAGTCGAGCTCACCTGGGACGAGCTGGGCGAGCAGCAGCAGCGGCACGCTCAGGGTGATGCCGTCGTCCTCGGCCGAGGGGTCGAAGGTGTACGTCACCGGCACAGACGCGCCGTGCAGGGTGAGGGCGTCCGGGTAGTGCGCCGGGGACAGGTCCGGGTCGTCCGAGAGGGCGTCCTCCATCGAGAGGACGAGCACGTCGGGGTCGGCCGCCTCGGCCTTTCGGCGCCAGACCTCGAAGCCCGCTCCGTCCGTCACGTCCGCCGGGAGGCGCCGGTCGAAGAACGTCAGCAGCGCCTCGCTGTCGAGCAGCTCGCTGCGCCGGGCCTTGTCCCGCAGGCGCGCCACGCGCTCGAGCACCTGGCGGTTCTTCTCCTGGAACGCCCCCCGGGTGCGGTACTCGCCGCGCACCAGGGCATGCTCGAGGAACATCAGCCGTGCCCGGGCGGGGTCCATGCTGGCCAGGGCCACGGGGCGCTCCTTGAAGACCTGGAGCCCGAAGAGGGTCGCGTTCTCCTTCACCACGGCGCGCGCGGACTTCTCCGACCAGTGCGGTTCGGAGTAGCTGCGCTTGAGCAGGTGAGGGGCCGCCGCCGCGAGCCACTCCGGGTCGAGCTTCGCCACGGTGCGGGCGAACAGCTGGGACGTCTCCACGAGCTCGAACGCCATCGCCCAGGCAGGGGGCTTCTTCGCGAGCGCCGACGAGGGGTGGACCATGAAGCGCGTCTGCTTCGCGCCCGTGAAGTGGCGCTGCTCCGGATTCCACTGGCCGATGCGGGACAGGAGCCCGGTGAGGAGCGCCTGGTGCAGGACGTCCCCGCGCGCCGGGGCGCCTCGGCCCTTGCGCGGCAGGCGCAGCTCGCGGACGGTCTCCTCGAGCTGGCGCTGGACGTCCCGCCATTCGCGCACCCGCAGGAAGGACAAGAGGTTGTCCCGGCACACGCGCCGCAGGTGGGACGTCCCCCGACCCTCGGCCTCGCGCACGAACGCCCACAGCTTGAGGAGCCCCGTGAAGTCCGAGTGCTCGTCACGGAAGCGCCGGTGCAGCTCGTCCGCCTTCTGCGCGAGCTCGCGTGGCCGCTCGCGCGGGTCCTGCAGGTTGAGCGCCGCGGCGACGATGAGCACCTCGTCCAGGCACCCGTACTCGGCGCCGGCGAGGATCATCCGCGCGATGCGCGGGTCCACCGGGAAGCGCGCGAGCTGGTGCCCGAGCGGCGTCAAGGTGCGCTCCTTGCCCTCGATGGCGCCGAGCTCCTCGAGTACCCGCCAGCCCTCGGCGATGGCCTTCGGCTGGGGCGGGTCGAGGAAGGGGAAGTCCTCGACGTCACCGAGGCCCAGGGACTTCATCCGCAGGATGACCCCCGCGAGCCCGGTGCGCTTGATTTCGGGGTCGGTGAAGGCGGGCCGCGTGGTGAAGCTCACCTCGTCGTAGAGGCGCACGCAGATGCCCTCGCGCACGCGGCCGCAGCGCCCCTTGCGCTGGTCGGCGCTGGCCTGGGAGACGGGCTCGATGTGCAGGCGTGTGGTGCCCGAGCGCGGCTCGTAGCGCGACAGGCGCGCCACCCCCGTGTCCACGACGTACACGATGCCCGGGATGGTGACCGACGTCTCCGCGACGTTGGTGGCGAGGATGACCCGGCGCTGGGGGATGGTGGCGAAGACGCGCGACTGCTCGGCGGCCGACAGGCGCGCATAGAGGGGCTGCACCACCGTGCCGCGGAGCTCGCGCGCGTTCAGGGCATTCTCGGCCTCGCGGATCTCCCGCTCCCCGGGGAGGAACACGAGGACGTCTCCGTCCGGGTCGAGCGAGAGCACGTCCGCCACCGCATCGGCGACGGAGTCGGCGAGCTCGGCGTCCTCGGGAGGCGGCTCGTAGAGCACGTCCACCGGAAAGGTACGGCCCTCCACCTGGATGACCGGCGCCCCTCCGAAGAACCGCGAGAAGCGCTCCGTCTCGATGGTGGCCGAGCTCACCACCACCTTGAGGTCGGGGCGCTTGGGGAGGATGCGCTTGATCCACCCGAGCAGGAAGTCGATCGTGAGGCTGCGCTCGTGGGCCTCGTCGAGCACGATGGTGTCGTAGCGGCGCAGGAGCGGGTCGCTGTGAATCTGCGCGAGCAGGACGCCGTCGGTCATGAACTTCACGGCCGTCTGCCGGGACGAGCGGTCCTCGAAGCGAATCTGGTAGCCGACGTCCGTGCCCAGCTCCGTGCCGAGCTCGCGAGCCACGCGCGCCGCCACGCTCGTCGCGGCGATACGCCGGGGCTGGGTCACGCCAATCTGGCGCGGGCGGCCGCGCCCCATGGCGAGCAGGACCTTCGGCAACTGCGTCGTCTTCCCTGAGCCGGTGGCCCCCGCGACAATGACCACCTGATGGGCGGCGATAGCCGCGGTGATGTCCTCCACCCGGCTCGAGATGGGGAGCTCGGGGGGGAAGTGCAGGGTGGGCAAGGCGCCGGAAGTGGGGACGGGTGAGTCGCCGGACATGGCAGCAGGGCCTATCACTGAAGCGCACGCCGGGGAACACGAGGTGATAGGCGCGCCAAGTCGAGTCACGCGCCGCAGTGACGCGGGCGGGGATGCGTGCGCTCATCCTGAAGGCAGCGGAGCCTCGTGAATGGGTATCTTCTCAAGCGCATGGCACGAACGAACCGGCGTGATGGCACCCCCGTACTCCTGGCATCTGGCTCCCAGGCTCCTTTGACGCCAGTCCCGCTGACCGGTGGGGCTGACGGGACCTTTCAGGAGTCGTTCCTCCAGGAGCTCATGTTCGAGCACCCCGAAGTGCTGCCGGTCGCCGAAATCGAGGGCGCCATCGAGGGGCTCATCTCCGTGTGCCGCGAGATGCGGACCCCGCGCGGCTTCATCGACAACCTGTTCATCACCGCGGACGGGCAGGTTGTCATCGCGGAAGCCAAGCTATGGCGAAACCCCCAGGCCCGGCGGGAGGTCGTCGCACAGTCCCTGGACTATGCGAGTTGCCTGTTCCGCATGAGCTACGCTGAGTTCGAAGCCGCTGCCCTGGGCGGCCAGCTCCGAGGAGGGCAGAAGCCGCAGCGCCTCTGGGAGGTGGTGCCAGAAGCGGTGCGGCTGCCGGAGCCCGAGTTCATCGACGCGGTCAGCCGGAACTTGAAGCGCGGGCGCATCCTGGTCCTGGTCGTCGGTGACGGAATTCGCGAGGGCACGGAGCAATTGATTGAGGTGCTTCAGCTTCATGCGGGCTTCCGCTTCACGTTCGCGCTCGTCGAGCTGTCGGTGTTCCTGCTGCCCGGAGAGCAGGGCCGCCTCGTCATTCCTCGGACCCTCTTGCGCACGCAGATGGTCGAGCGTGGAGTCGTGCGGATCGAGGACGGGCACGTCACCGTGGCGCCTGTGGTTCCCGCGTCGGCGGTGCTGGAAGTGAACCGTTTCTCCGGAAACATCAGCGCGGAGGAGTTCTTCGACACGATGCGGGCGCGGGACCCGAAGCTGCCGGAGCAGCTTCAAAGGTTCATCGTCCAGCTCTCCGCCCTGGGGGTATCCGGCGACTTTCGCCGCGCACTCAGCCTCAAGTGGGAGGCGCCGGATGGCAGGACCGTGAACCTGGGCATCATCCAGCGGGATGGGCAGGTCTGGACGAACGAGGCAGGCATGGGGAGCACGGAGGACTTCGGGAGGCGTTACAGCGAAGCGCTCGCCTCCGCGTGGGGTGGAACGGCCGCCGCCATGCCCTGGGGCGCTCACACGAAGTGGCAGGTGCGACTCGACGGAAAGACCCCGCGCATCGAATCAATCGCGGGCCGCCTGGATGCCTGGGCCGAGGTCCTTCGCACGCAGCTTCCACAGCTCGCGGCCCAGACGAAGGAATCGTAGGCGCGCTGGGGGCGACGAAGTGCGTCGCTTCCTTCCGTCCAGGTTTGAGGTGCGTCCAGCAGCCTGGCGAATGGTATGAAATTTCTTTGCGATTTCGGAGCCTCCCCTTGATGAAGACGTCTCTGGAGAAGCGCTCTCTTCAGGAACTGGCCTCGATGTACGAAGAGTTCGCAGCCGCACATGGTCAGGCGAGCGAGACGGGTGACCACCGGAAGGCCAATGCGCAGTTTCGCCGGATCGCTGCTGTTTGGAAGGAGCTGCGAACCCGGAAAAGCGAGGGCTCTGGCGCGCTCTTGAACTTGCTGGGGAGCGCGAATCCCCATGTGCGTGGGTGGGCGGCGTCACATGCCCTGGAGTCAGCTCCCCAGGCTGCTGAAGCCGTACTGGAGCAGCTTGCAAACGGGCCACCGAGCATCGCGAGGTTCAACGCGGAAATGGTGTTGAGTGAGTGGCGAGCCGGTAGGCTGACGTTCGACTGACGCTGTGGGCGCGGTGTGAATTCGTTTCCGGTGCTGAGCTGGCATCCGGACTTCACGTGTCGCTCTGCATTGCGCCATGGGGCAACGTTTGTTGCCCACTCCGCCGTAACGTCACAGCATCGCCAAGGCGTCGCCAAAAACGAACGGGGTTGGACAGTTTGGCCCGACCAACCCCGTTCGTTTTTTGCATTGTCCCCGACGGAATTCGAACCCGTGGAGGAGGGGTGGCCTAAACCCGCGACGGCACACGCCTTTCGCTGAATCATGAGTGAATCCGGGTGCTTCAAGTACACGGGGCAGTTCCCGCCAGTCCCTCGGAATCCTCTCTAGTCTTGGAGACATTCTGGAGACGGAACCAGGGACGCACGGTGGCATGCTGCACCGCTTCACCGAGCGGATACCTGCGAACATGCTGCTGCAACGCCATCCTCATTTCTCCTATGCGCCTGCTGGGACCTCTCTGGTATTTTTGAACCCACGCTGGGAAGCGAGGGGATTCAATGCGAAGGGAATACGCGAGGCTTGAACCTGATCCGGAGTATGCTGAGCGAATCTATGGCCTGGATACTGTTAGCCTCGCAATTATAGGGCGAGACCCCTTCCCCACGGCAGCGAGGTCGATTCCGTTCGTAAAGGAAGCCTGGGGGCAATTGGATAAACGGTCGGCGGGCTACTACCTCTTCCGGTCGGTTTTTGGGGCGGATGTCGAGCAGCGATACCTCACGCCGCAGGCTGCCGCCCTCGCGTTACTGGATGAGGGTGTTGTCCTCCTGAACGCCTCTTACTTCTTCCTGGAAGAGGAACCGTTGTCTCGGCAGGCGCACTTCGACTTTGTGAACGAGAGCCTGGATACCAACTTCCCGATCTTGGAGAGGGCCGATTACTCACTGCTCTGCGGTGACGCAGCGACCATGATGAATTGGGTTGTCGAGTTTACTGGAGGGAATGCCGAAGAAGTCCCGCATCCCGCTCTGCAGGCAAGAAACAGACTCCCTGCAGAGAGACGAGGGGATTGGGACCGTTGGTGGGAGGTAGGTCGCCTGCGGGCTTGGTTGCATAGCCGTGTCCTGCGCTGATCTGTTGAGGTTCAAGACAGCCAAGAGGACCAGGGTTCCTGCTGAGAGGGCGGCCTAAACCGAGGTTCGTGATTCTCGATCAGGTCGGAGAGCAGACGGGCGCGAAGCGAACGGGAAGAAAGAGCAGGGGCACCTCCCGTTCGGCTCTGTGTGCGCAGAAGACCTGAGAGCGAGAAGGCCCTGCCCCAGGGGCAAGGTAGGCCGTGGTTGAAGAGGAAGCAGCGTCAGGCGCTGCTTCGGTGGGGGGCCAGGAGTGGTTGCCCGCTGACCTACCGGAGGTGCCTGGCAGTGGCGAGCGCGGGGCGAGGGGCGTCATGTCGCGCCACCGCGAAGGCGCTGGAGTGTGCCACCTTGACCGTGGTGGTTGCGGTGCGGCGCTACCAGGAGGGTGGGCGCCAAGCCCTTCGAGACAGAAGGGAGGGCAACGGACGCGCCAAGGTGGACGAGCGGTTTCGGGAGCGGCTCACCTGCGTGTTGGAGGGCACGCCCGAGGACTGGGGCTGGTGTCGTCCCACCTGGACACGCGAGCTGCTGTGCCAGGAAATGGCTCGCCGAGGACAGGTGCGCGTGTCCGTGGCGACCATGGGGCGCACGCTCGCCACGCTCGGCGCCCGGCTCAAGGCGGCCAAGCCCATCGTCGATTGTCCCTGGCCCAGTTGGAAGCGACAGTGTCGGCTCCACGAGATGAAGTGTCTCGAGGTGTATGGGCCTCCCAGCGAGCCCGTTCTGCATGTGGACGAGGTCGACATCCACCTCAACCCCAAGGTGGGGCGCGACTGGTGCCTGCCCGGGCAACGACGGGTGGTGGTGACGCCCGGCAACAACCAGAAGCGCTACCTGGCTGGAGCGCTCAATACGAGCACCGGGCAACTGACGTGGGTGGAAGGCAGGTCCAAGGCAAGTGCCCTCTTCATCCAGTTGCTGTGGCGCCTGGCGAGTCAATACCGGCGCGCTCGCCGTATCCACCTCGTCCTCGACAACGCCTCGGTTCACTCCAGCAAGAAGACGCTCAAGGCGCTCGCGCATTTCGGCGGGCGACTCGTCCTCCACTTCCTCCCGCCGTACTGCCCCCAGGGCAATCGCATCGAGCGGGTGTGGCTCGACCTGCATGCCAACGTCACCCGCAATCACCGCTGCCGCACCATGGACCAGCTCATGGTCCGCATGCATGCCTACCTCTCCGCTCGAAATGCCCAGCGCTCCGCCAGTCCATCCCTGCGACGAGTCGACCTCAGGCGCACATCCTGAGGCCGTTCGAGAATTACGATCCTTGGTTAGGCAGGACGACTCAGTTCTATCCTACTCTCTCAGGCTCAGCCCGCGGCCAATGACGTGTCCTCAAGAATGCCGGAGCCTGCACGCGATTCATCGGGGCTCTGTCCATGCGGTTTGGCTTCTTCGGAACGGATGGTAGGATCCGACTTTCCGGTCGAGTCAGAGGCGTATTCGTACGTTGTCACTCGCTGGCTCAAGGCGTGGTAAGTGATTGGAGGGAGCGCACGCGATGGCTAAGTCAGCACGCTTTCAGGTTGATCCTCGACTCGCGACCCTCCTGGGAGAGAGCTACCGCTCTTCGGAGCACGCGCTCAAGGAGCTAGTGGATAACGCCTGGGATGCGGATGCTCACGAGGTAGACATCCAGTTGCCAGCCCCGATGACCAACGACCCCATCGTCATTCGGGACGACGGAACTGGCATGACCGAGCAGGAGGTTCGAAGCGAGTACCTGAAGGTCGCCAGCGACCGGCGTTCTCGCAAAGGAGAGGAGACTCTGTCGCTCAAGCGGCGAATCAAAGGCCGGAAGGGAATCGGCAAGTTCGCTGGACTGATGGCTGCCTCCACCATGGTGATGGAGACCCAGGCACATGGAAAACGGACGGGCTTGGTCATCCGCAAGGAGGACCTCCTCGACTCCCGCCAAGACTTGGAAAAGATCGACCTCCCGCTCACGACTTCGGAATGTGATGAGCGGGATCACGGAACGACCATCACGCTCACGGATCTGAATCAGGCGCTGGCGTTTCCGACGGCCGAGAGGCTGCGGGAGCTGTTAGTGCTGGAGTACGGTCGTCGGTCGGACTTCACGATTCGGGTGAACGGTGAGGCGCTTGCCATCGAAGACATTCCCGGCGAGGCGTTCACGGAACGGGCTCAGTTGCAGGCCGAAGGGCCCGTGAAGCTCTCTCTGACATTCGCCGAAGGAAAGAGACCGCTCAAACACCCGGGTGTGGTCGTGCGCGTCGGCGGGAAGGTCGTCGGCAAGCCGATCTACTTCGGACTGGATGAAGACGAGGAAGTTCCCGGCAAGCTATTGAAGAAGGTCTACGGCGAGATTGAAGCCGACGGCCTTGCTGCGGACGTGACCCCCGACTGGGGCGCTATCATCGAGAACAGCACAGGGTTCAAGGCCGTGGAAACCTGGGCGCGGGAGCAACTAAAGGAGAAGCTCAATAAGGTTTTCGTTCGCCAGATGAGTCTCGCGAAAGCTCGACTTCAACAGGAGATTGATCGCCGTCTGGCCGGGCTGCCGGAGCATCGACGCAGGTTCGCGGAGGCCGCGCTTCAACGGGTGCTTACGAAATTCTACGGGGAGAGTGAGGAGCGTCGGGGCACTGTCATCAACGTCATGCTCGATGCCTTCGAGCGAGATGAGTACTGGGCGGTCATCCAGGCCATTGAAGTTGCGCGGCACCAGGGGGTCGCGACCTTTGCCGATGCACTGGGCCAGTTCGGGCTCGTGGACATGGCCGTCATCGGTCTCCAGACTCGGAGGCGCTTGGAGATCCTCGACCGCCTCGATGAGCTGATGACCCGGCCGGATACCCAGGAGAAGGAACTACACCAAGTCATCGAGCGCAACCTCTGGCTCCTAGAGGGCGACTTTACGCTGCTCTCCTCGAACCAGACCGTGGCGACCATCCTGAAGAAGTGGGCCGACAAAGAATTCACCGGCGATCGAGCCAAGAAGCGACCGGACCTGTTGCTTTGCGCCATGCTAACGGGCCGGCATCTCCTCATCGAGTTCAAGGAGCCCGGTCATTCGATTGACCGCGACGATGAGACTCAAGCCACCAAGTATCGGGACGACCTCCGTAGGCACTTCGACCCCCTCGAAGTGCTCGTCATCGGAGGCAGGGCCGCGACGAGTGTGGATGCTAACTGGCGTCCCCCGGGCCTGCACGTGAGGTCCTACGCCGCCGTCGTGAGCGCAGCGAGGGCTCGCCTCGGCTGGCTTCTGGACCAGCTCACGAACGACCAGCAGGCAGCGTGAGGCATCCTTGCTGCCTTAGTTTCGGCTCTCTTACGCGCGCTAGAACAGAGGCCACTGCTCCTAAGGGAGGCTCGGGGCGCTGATGCAGGTCGGCGCCGTCGCGAGCGCCATGCCGGTAGCAGGCGGGCCTGTTCTAGGGGCGAGATGGTGCGTAGAGGCCAAAGCCAAGAGGCTCTTTAGCCACGACCATGAGCCGTACCGACGCCTAGTTGGAGGCTGGCCGGAGCGCGACGATTACTCGATGCTCTCCGTACGTAACCGAGCGAACTCCAACGAACCCCTACGAACGGTTCAGCCCCGTAAGTACCCTTTGTTTTCGGGTACTTACGGGGCTGTTCCAATGTCCCCGACGGGATTCGAACCCGTGTTACCGGCTTGAAAGGCCAGCGTCCTGGGCCTCTAGACGACGGGGACGGCACACCTTCACTGCGACAACATGAGTCGCGGGGGGATCGAACCCCCGACCCTCGGCTTAAAAGGCCGGTGCTCTACCAGCTGAGCTAGCGACTCGCACTATTCTTTTTTAAATTTTTCGCCACCACCCGGAAGCCCCCGGGCAGGCGCTTCCTACCAGCACTCGGCGACGCTTTCCACTGGCGAGCGCATGGGGCCGTTTCTGACAGCGCCCCGACCGCTCTCCGGTGAACGTCCGGGCCACCGCCCTTCGCTCCGCGTCACCCCGTGGCGATATACAGGAACCATGTCCCACGAAGTACAACCGGATGAACAGGAGCCGGAGGACGACGCCGAGCGGGCCCCGTTCCGTCGCTACCTCACCCGGGCGGGCGCCGAGCGCCTGCACCGCGAGCTCGTCCATCTCCTCAACGAGGAGCGCCCCAAGGTGACGGCCGAGGTCTCCGCCGCCGCCGCCCAGGGCGACCGCTCCGAGAACGCCGAGTACATCTACGGGAAGAAGCGCCTGCGCGAAATCGACCGCCGCCTCCGCTTCCTCACGAAGCGCCTGGACACCGCCACCATCGTCACGCCCGCCGAGCAGCCCGACCGCTCCCGCGTCTTCTTCGGCGCGACGGTCAGCCTGGAGGATGAGGACGGCGGCCGGAGCACCTATCAAATCGTCGGCTCCGACGAGATCGACGCCTCCGGGGGGCGCATCAGCGTGGAGTCCCCCATGGGGCGGGCGCTCCTCCGCAAGGCCGTGGGGGACTCCGTCGAGGTGCGGCGGCCACGCGGAGACATCGAACTCACGGTGGTGGACATCCGCTACGAATAGGTGGGAGCCATGCCTCGGACTCAGCCCGTCAACCCCCGCTACCGTCGCATCTATCAGGCGCTGAGCGGGCCGGACCTGGCCGTCTCCGAGCGCGAGGGGATGACCCTGGAAGACCTGGGGCTGGGCAGCGCCGAGGCCTCCCGCGCCGACCTCGTCTTCGGCACCTACAGCCCCCAGGGCCTGGAGCGGGCCCTGCGCGCCTATGGGCTCTTCCAGCGCGTCGAGGAGCGGGTCGGACCGCTGGAGCTCCGCGTCGTGTGCTCGGACCCGTACCGGCCCCGCATCATCCTCTGGAGCCGGCGGTTTTACGTCCCCGTGGCGGACCTGGACCTGCGGCGGACGACCGGGGCCGAGGTGGGGCTCGATGACGCGCTCGCCGCCACGCCGCTGCTGTACCTGGACTCGCTGTTGCTCCAGAACCCGGGGCGCGCCTTTGACTGGAACCGGCCACCCCTGCCCGGGCAGAACCACCCCGGGCTCAAGCTCGCCGGCCACATCTTGGACGTGCTCCTGCTGATGGCCCGCCGCATCGGCACCGAGGCCTTGGCCCTCACGCCCTCCACCTTCTCCGCCGCCTGCGTCTATGACCGCCGCTTCCTCTTCGTGGAGGGCGCCGCGCAGGGCCGCTTCCTCGCGCTCCGTCAGGCGGGGCGGCACCTGCCGCGCTGGCTCCATGCATGGGCGGTGGAGCTGCACTGCATGCGGGACGAGCACGGCGCGGCCGTGGCCTTCAAGCCTTCGCCCATGGTGTCTCCGCTGAGCTCGCGGCTAGGGCAGCACTTCGATGCGAACGCGTGGGATGACGCACTCCAACTGGAGGCCCGGCGGCAGCTCACGCTCGATGAGGAGACGCTCCAGCGGTGCTTTCCCTGGGAGCGGATGCCCCCGGGGCCGCCGCCCGAGCGGGTGGCGGAGCTGCTCGGGTATGATCCGCTCGCGCCCGTCGTGGCGCACTGAACGGACGGCCGCTCGTGCTACAGGGCTGATCCATGGTGACTCGCCGAAACGCGCCGTGGGGACCGCCGTCATCCCCGGCGCCTGGGGCGTGGGGTTTCGGACAGCCGCACATCCTGGCGACAAGCAGGCTGTTTCCCCTGGAGCGGGTGCCTATAGTGGTCAGGAGACTCACCGTCGCACGGTCCCTCGCGGTCGCAGCCGAACCTTCAGGTCGCGCAACCCACGATGCGTAAGAACTTCATTCTCGACACCAACGTCCTTCTTCACGATCCCCGCAGCATCTACGGCTTCAAAGACAACAACGTCATCATCCCCATCTACGTCATCGAGGAGATCGACCAGTTCAAGCGCGATCTCTCCGAGCTGGGCCGCAACGCGCGCCTGGTGGCGCGCTACCTGGACTCGTTCCGCGCCGAGGGCTCCCTGAAGGAAGGGGTGCCCCTGCCGCACGGTGGCCTGTTGCGGGTGAGCTTCACCGAGCGCGCGCTGCCGCCGTCCATGGCGGACAGCAACCTGATGGACAACCGCATCCTCGGGGTGGCGCTCGACCTGATGGGCGCGGAGCCGGACACGCAGGCCGTCTTCATCACCAAGGACACCAACCTGCGCATCCGCGCGGACGCCCTGGGCCTCATCGCCCAGGACTACGACACCGAGCGGGTGGAGATCACGGAGCTGTACACCGGCTTCGCCGAGCGGCTGGTCCCCAAGGACCTGGTGGACCAGATGTACCGCCAGGGCGCGGAGGTGGAGCTGCCGGACGCCGAGTCCCTGTTCGCCAACCAGGTGGTGCTCCTCAAGGACGAGACGAACCCGTCCCACACCGCCATGGGCCGCTTCAACGGGTCCAAGGGCCGGCTGGTGCCGCTGGTGCGGCACATCAAGGACGGCACGTGGGGCGTCCGCCCGCGCAACATGGAGCAGGCCTTCTGCCTGGACCTGCTGCTCAACGACGACATCAAGCTGGTCACCATCGTCGGCAAGGCGGGCACGGGCAAGACGCTGCTCGCCATCGCCGCGGGGCTGCAGAAGGTGACGGAGGAGGGGCTCTACCAGAAGCTGTTGGTCAGCCGTCCCATCTTCCCGTTGGGCCGGGACATCGGGTATCTGCCCGGCAGCGTCGAGGAGAAGCTGAACCCTTGGATGCAGCCCATCTTCGACAACGTGGAGTTCCTGATGAACCTCAGCCGCGCGGACAAGAAGGCCGGGCGCGGCTACCACGAGCTGCTGGACTTGGGGCTGATGGAGATAGAGCCGCTCACGTACATCCGCGGCCGCAGCCTGCCCAACCAGTTCATCATCGTGGACGAGGCCCAGAACCTCACGCCGCACGAGGTGAAGACCATCATCACCCGCGTGGGCGACAACACGAAGATCATCCTCACGGGAGACCCGTTCCAGATTGACAACCCGTACGTGGACGCGACGAACAACGGCCTGGTCCACGTGGTCAACCGCTTCAAGAGCGAGAAGATCGCCGCGCACATCACCATGTCCAAGGGTGAGCGCAGCGCCCTGGCCGAACTCGCCGCCAACCTGCTGTAGCCGCTGGTACCAGACATGACGAAGGAAGACGCAGGAAGCCCTCCCGCCGGCGAAGGGGAGAAGAAGCCCCTCATCGAGTACCCCTCCGACTACACCTTCAAGGTGATGGGCGCGCAGGGGTCCGGCTTCATGGAGCATGTCCGTGAGCTGTTCAAGCGGCTCATGGGCACGGAGCTCTCGCCGGACGCCATCCACGAGCAACCCAGCAGCAAGGGCAAGTACGTCTCCCTGAGCGTGTCCGTGTACCTGCTGTCCGAAGAGCAGCGGCGCGCCATCTACGACGGGCTCCACAAGGACGAGCGGGTCATCTACTACTTGTAGGGGCCGTGGCTGGAAGTCTCTGGACGAGGCGGGTATATGGGGATCCATGAGCCCGCCTGAGCCCTTCCCGCTGTATCACCCCGCGGATGTCCGGCGCGCCTTCAGCTCGGATGACGCGACGCGGCGCTTCGCGAAGGTGGCCCAACTGGAGCCCGGCTCGCGCGTGCTGGTGCTCGGCTGTGGCTCCGACGGAAGCGCCGCGCTGCTGCTCGCCCGGGAGCTGGGCTGCACCGTCGTCGCGGCCGACACCGATGACACCGTCCTCAACCCGGTGCGTGAGCGCGTGCGGGCGCAGGGGCTGGCGGAGCAGGTTGAAGTCCGCCGCGTGGCGCTGGACGCGCTGGGCCTGTCCGACGGCGAGTTCAACGGCATCCTCATCCAGGGCCGCGTGCTCTATCCGTTGAAGGCCACGCTGGCGAACATGCGCGGCCTGCTGGCGAAGCGCGGGCGGCTGGGCTTCACGTTCCCCGCGCGGGTGGGGCGCTTTGCTCCCAAGGCCACGCTCGACTTCTGGGAGCGCCGCGTCGCCGGGGCGCTGCTGCTGCCGCGCGAGCTGCTGCAGGTGGTGGAGGGCGCCGGCTACGAGCCCGAGTCCGCCGAATCGCTCCATGACGCGGAGCTGGACGCGCACTACCGGGACATCGAGGCGTTCCTGTCGTCCATCCCCGGCGCGCAGCCCGCCGCGCTCCGCGAGGAGCTGGCGCTGCACCGCGAGAGCAACGGCAAGGCCAGCGTCAGCTACGCCTTCGTGGTGGGCCGCCGCAAGGAGCAGGGCGAGAGGCCCCCGGCGTCCCGCGACCGCGGGTAGTCGAGGGCGCCACCCTGCGGGCTTTCAGTTCAGCGCGCCGGTGAAGTCCACCAGCTCGACGGACTCCGGAGCCACGGACATGGTGACCTGCTCGCGGTAGCCGGCCGCGTCGCCGCCCACCTGGAAGGGCATGGGGTTGGCGAAGCGGATGGTGACGTCGCGCGCGTGGAAGTCCATCAGGCCTTCGGGGAACCAGCGGCCGTTCCACAGCTTGGGCAGGTGGGCGAGCACCTGCGTGGGCGTCACCTGGCCCAGCCGCAGCTGCATGTAGCCCGGGCGCTGACCCGCGAAGGGGAACATGCGGAAGCCGTAGCCGTAGAAGGGCATGGTGCCCGCCGCGGCCATCATCAGCCGGCCGCGGAACAGCGTGGCGCCCGGGGCCAGCGGCTCACCCAGGGTGCCGCCATCCGGGCTCAGCCGGTAGGCCTCGGAGGCGCCGTTGATGACCTCACACTCCACCCAGTGGGAGTGGGTGAGGTAGTGAGGCACCGTCTTGCAGGCCACCGCGGAGAAGTACCCGCCGCTGCCGCTGAGGACGCTCTTGAAGAAGCCCTTGCCCAGGTTCTCCTTCACCCAGATGTAGTCGTTGAGCACCTTGCCATCCACGCCCAGGCCGGCGAACGGCGCGCGCTGCCCGTCCACCATCAGCAGGTCCATGGGGCGGTAGCCCGGGACTTCGCCCGTGCGGGCGCGCAGCACGTCATTGAGGATGCCGTCGCCCCGGGTGCCGGAGGCGTTGACGTAGGCGGCCAGGCCATTGCCGGTGCCCAGCTTGAGGATGCCGAAGCGCGGCGCCGTCTTCCCCGCGAAGCGGCCGCGCGGGCCGACCTGGTGGAGGACCTCATTCACGAAGCCCATGAAGGTGCCGTCACCGCCGCCCGTGAAGACCATGGGGTAGCCACGCTCCAGCACCGTCTGGATGATGCGGCGGGCGTCCAGCGGCGAGCGGGAGAGGAACAGGTCCTGCTCCGGCACCACGTGGGACAGGGACTTCACCACCCGAGCGTCGACCTTCCGGGCGTTGGCGTTCAGCAGGACCGCGACCTTGGGCTCGGCGGTGACGTCCGCGGCGGGCGCACGGCGGAGATCGGGAGAGCGGAGGGGCTGGACCAGCATGAGGGCGGCTCCGAAGGTTGGCGCCCGTGGGGGACCGGGCGGCGACACCCCTGGCCAGTGCACAATCCTCGCCAAGTCCTGACGCAAAGCGTCAGCAGGCGAGCGAGCTTGAGATTCCAAGGGGTTGAATCGTTCCCTGCAGTCCAGAAGCCCGCCCGGTTGCTACCGCAGGGTGACGGCGGTGTAGAGCGCGTTACGCACCCGTGGCGTGCGAGTGGCGAGACTGTGACGCGGTGCGTGTGGCCCTGCGCACTGCGCTACGCAGCGGGGAGTGCCACCTTCAGGTGAGCGGCCCGGTGGCCCCCGCGTTTGACAGCGAGGGGTGGGTGGTTACGTTGGGCGTACATCAGAAGTTTCCAAAGAAAACGCAGTCTTTTCCGGAGGATAGGAACCGTGGGCAAGATTATCGGGATCGACCTGGGCACCACGAACAGTGTGGTCGCGATCATGGAGGGTCGCGAGCCCAAGGTGATCGTCAACGAGGAAGGCAGCCGCATCACGCCCTCGGTGGTCGCGTTCACGAAGGACGGGGAGCGCCTGGTCGGTCAGGTGGCGAAGCGCCAGGCCATCACCAACCCGGAGCGCACCATCTACTCCAGCAAGCGCTTCATGGGCCGGCGGCACGACGAGGTGTCCGAGGAGGCCACGCTGGTCCCCTACAAGGTCGCCCGGGGCCCCAACGGCGACGCGCGCGTGGACATCGACGGCAAGCAGTACAGCGCGCCGGAGATCAGCGCGCAGGTGCTGCTGAAGCTGAAGCGCGCGGCGGAGAACTACCTGGGTGAGAAGGTGACGGAGGCGGTCATCACCGTCCCCGCGTACTTCAACGACGCCCAGCGCCAGGCCACCAAGGACGCGGGGGAAATCGCGGGCCTCACCGTGCGCCGCATCGTGAACGAGCCGACCGCCGCGGCGCTCGCGTACGGTCTGGACAAGAAGAAGGACGAGAAGATCGCCGTCTATGACTTCGGCGGTGGCACGTTCGACGTGTCCATCCTCGAGGTGGGCGAGAACGTGGTCGACGTGCTCGCGACCAACGGCGACACGCACCTGGGCGGTGACAACATCGACCTGCGGATCATGGACTGGCTGATCTCCGAGTTCAAGAAGGACACGGGGCTGGACGTCAGCAAGGACAAGATGGTCCTCCAGCGCCTGAAGGAGGCGGCGGAGAAGGCGAAGATCGAGCTGTCCGCCGCGATGGAGACGGACGTCAACCTGCCGTTCCTCACCGCGGACGCGACGGGCCCCAAGCACCTCAACGTCAAGCTCACGCGCGCCAAGTTCGAGGCGATGATTGACGACCTCATCGAGCGCTCGCTGGAGCCCTGCCGCAAGTGTCTGAAGGACGCGGGCGTGGAGCCGAAGGACCTCAACGAGATCGTCCTCGTCGGCGGCACCACGCGCATCCCGAAGGTGCAGGAGGCCGTGAAGCGCCTGTTCGGCAAGGAGCCGAACCGCTCGGTGAACCCGGACGAAGTCGTCGCGGTGGGCGCCGCGGTGCAGGCCGGCGTGCTCTCCGGCGAGGTGAAGGACATCCTCCTGCTGGACGTGACGCCGCTGAGCCTGGGCGTGGAGACGCTGGGCGGGGTGATGACGAAGCTCATCGAGCGCAACACCACCATCCCCACGCGCAAGTCGGAGACCTTCTCCACGGCCGCGGACGGCCAGACGCAGGTGGAGATCCACGTGCTCCAGGGCGAGCGGGAGATGGCGGGCGACAACCGCAGCCTCGGCCGCTTCCACCTGACGGGCATGCCGCCGGCGCCGCGTGGTGTGCCGCAGATCGAGGTGACGTTCGACATCGACGCGAACGGCATCCTCAACGTCAGCGCCAAGGACAAGGCCACGGGCAAGGAGCAGAAGGTCACCATCACCCACTCGTCCGGCCTCGCGAAGGACGAGGTGGAGAAGATGGTCGCCGACGCTCGCTCCAACGAGGCGGCCGACAAGACCCGCCGCGAGCTGGTGGAGATGAAGAACCAGGCGGAGAGCCAGTCCTACGCGGCCGAGAAGCTGCTGAAGGAGAACAAGGACAAGCTGTCCGCGGACACGGCGAAGGCGCTCGAGGACGCGGTGGCGGAGCTCAACAAGGTCCGCGACGGCCAGGACAAGGACGCCATCAAGGCGGCGCTCGATGCGCTCCAGGCCGCCAGCTACAAGGCCGCCGAGGAGATGTACCGCGCCACGGGCGGCGCGCCGGGCGCCGAGGGCGCGCCGGGGGCCGATCCTTCCGCGGCGCCGGGCTCGCAGGCCAGCGCGAAGAAGGACGACGTGGTGGACGCCGAGTTCCGCCAGTCGTAGTCGCGGCGCGGCGAGCCGCCTGAAGTGACGCAGAGGGCCGGTGCTCCCACGCGAGTGGGGGACCGGCCCTTCTGTCTTGCGGGGCGGAGGGGGGCTTCCGAAAGGGAGGACGGGCGTACGGGAAGCGGGACGTCGGGCTGGGCCAAGGGGTTGATGGGACTGGGGCGAGGACTGGCGGTGGGAGTGCAGGGGCTGGCGTTCCATGTCCCGCATCCAGTCGTCACCGTCTTTCCTCCCGCCCGGTACCGCGCCCTCCGAGGGCGCCGCCGCGCCGGCGGCTGTCCCTCTCCCCACGAGCACGGCGCAGCGCCGGCCCGCCTCCGCCGCGGCGTCCTCGACGGTGGAGCCCTACCGAGGGCCCTCCATCGGGGGGCATCATCCACCGGCGCTGCAAGTGCCCGGGCCTCGCTCGGGGCCCCGCACAGGCGCCGACAACCAGTTCGACTTCGGCGTGGGCGGCGCGTTTCCGCCCAAGCCCACGGGCAACCTGATGGAGCAGGTGCGGCAGGGGGCGCTCACCGCCGCTCAGTCCGAAGCCGCCGCTGCCAGCCGGTTGATGGGGGACAGCGCCGCCGTGGATGGCTACGCGCGCCTCCACCTGGACCACCTGAAGCCCAGTCCGCCCATCACCGGCGCGCCCACGTCCTTGACGGACTACACCAGCAGCATTCCGGACGTGGCCCCCGCCCAGGCTTACGCCTACTTCGTCCGTCATCCGGCGGCGGTGTTCGAGGCCGCCGGCATCCGCGTCCGCCCGGCGACCGCGGCGCTGGTGGATGGGGCCAAGCTGTTCCTGGAGGAGAAGGGCCTCCCGCCCGTGTGGGCGCCCATCACCGTGCGCCTGGAGCCGGCCGCGAACACGCTGCACATCACCACGCTGGATGGGCACCCGCTGCGCGGCACGAATCGCTTCGTCTTCGACGAGGACGGCGCGGGCGGGACGCAGGTGCGGCAGTACTCGGCCTTCCAGGGGAGCTCGCCCGCGACGTCGGTGGGCATGACGCTGATGGACCCCATCGAGCGGCAGCACGACATCTGGCGGGCGGTGCACGCGCACCTGCATGACACGCTGAGGCCTCGCTGATGGCGCCCGTGCCGCGGACGACGCCTCCCGGGCATGACGTGATTCTCTATGACGGGCACTGTCGCCTGTGCGCTGGGGCGGCACGGCGGCTCCAGCGGCTGCTGGGCGGGACGGGGACGCGCCTGCGCTCGTTTCGGGAGGAAGGGGTGCTGGCGTCCTTCCCGGGCGTCACTGCGGACCGCTGTGAGCGGGCCCTGCAGCTGGTCCTGCCGGATGGGGCCGTGGTGGAGGGGTTGGAGGCCGTGGTCCTGGCGCTGGGCAGGCGGCCGTTGGGGTGGCTGCTCCGCGTGTACTACGCGCCGGGCCTGCGGCAGCTCCTGGACGCGCTCTATCGCGTCGTGGCCCGCTATCGGTTTCGCATCGCGGGACGTCAGTGTCCGGACGGAGCGTGCGCGGTCCGCTTCAAATAGGCCGCGCGCGGCGGGTAGCATGGCGTCTCCCCGCCACCTCGGGTTCGTCCGTGCAATCACCAACGTCCCCATCCGTCCAGGCCGCGCGCGCCTTCCGGCACTTCTTCACCGAGCTCCGGGATGCCTACCTGGAGCGAGAGACGCTCTTCACGCAGCTGGAGCTGGCGCTCCTGGGGCGCGAGCACGTGCTGGTGGTGGGGCCCCCTGGGACGGCCAAGAGCGCCATCGCCAGCGCCGTGCTGGGGCGCATCATCGACGAGCGCACGGGCTCGCCGTCGCTCTTCTCCAAGCAGCTGGCCGAGTCCACCGTGCAGACGGACCTCATCGGCCCGGTGGACTTCAAGGTGCTCACGGAGACGGGACGCACCGAGTACCTCACCGACGAGGGCATGCTGGGCTCCGAGCACGCCTTCCTGGACGAGGTCTTCGACGGCCGGGACATGCTGCTGCGCTCCATCCTCAACGTGCTGCACGAGCGGGAGCTGAAGCATGGCCGCCGGGTGACGACGGGGCGCATCGAGTGCGTCGTCATGACGAGCAACCGGTATCTCTCCGAGGTGCTGGCGCGCTCGCCCGAGCTGCTCCTGGCCTTCGCGGACCGGCTGAGCTTCATCTGCTTCGTGCCCAAGTCCTTCGCGCGCCGGGAGAGCCGGGCGGCCATGCTGCAACGCTTCTCCCATGGCGCGCGGCCGGACCTGCGCGCGCGGCTGTCCTTGCAGCAGGTGGACCTGCTGCAGGACGCCGTGACGAAGGTGGTGGTGCCCAGCCACGTCATGGAGGGCGTGGAGCTGCTGACGGATGCGCTGGAGCGCGCGCTGGCGGCCCAGGTGGCGAAGCTGCCGGACTACGTGCCGACGAAGTACTTCTCCCAGCGCTCGGTGGTGAAGGCGCTGTGGGCGCTCAAGGCCGCGGTGGTGAGGGATCAAATCTACCGGCGCCCCGAGCGGGCGTTGGAGGCCACCGTCGAGGACCTGGACTCGCTGCGCTGGTTCTTCCTCCTGGGCGGTCCGCCCGCGGGGGAGACGGAGGCGCTGCTCAAGTCCGTGGTGGACCCCCGGGAGCGGGCGCAGCTCGAAATCGTCCGCCTGGAGCAGCGCGCGTTCGACGAAGCGTTGGCCAGGATACGGCAGGAGCTGGGGGGCGGCGTGGAGCGCGAGGCGCAAGCGCTCGGGTCATCCGAAGAGGTGAGCTCCGTCGAGTCCGTGAGCCGCAACTGGCAGCCCGGCGTCGTCTCCACCACCGCGCGGGCCCTGTTGGCCAAGCTGGTGCCCGGGCCCCGCCATGCGCAGAACCGGATGCCGTTGCTGTCCGCGGCGCGGGCCCTGGTGGCGGCGCAGGAGCAGCGGCTGGCGCGCGGCATGGCGGGGCACGGGGACCAGCTTGGCCAACAGGGCCCGCGCGGTGG
>NZ_JABXEP010000108.1:0-28582 GCF_013372605.1 Myxococcus sp. AM009 | reverse complement strand
GCCGCGCTCCTGATGAATCTTGGCCAGCTCCTTGTAGACGGAGATGGTCTTCGACGTCTGGCCCAGGCCCTGGAACGCCTGCGCCAGCAGCGTGAGCGTCTCCACGTCGCGGCCATCGGCCTTGAAGCACACCTGCAGCTTCGCCAGCGCGCGCTTCTGGTCGCCGCGCTGCAGGTACGACGTGGCCAGATCCTTCGACAGCGGAAGGTTGTCCGGCTCCAGCGCGGACAGCCGCTCGGCCACCCGGAGCCAATCATCCGCGCGGCTGTTGCGCTTAAGGTACTCGGCGGCGCGCTTGAACTCCTGGGCCGCCTCGCGCGCCATGTTCTCCCGCGCGTACAGCTCCGCCAGCTTGATCTTCGACGCCACGTTCTCCGGGTCGAGATCCACCATCTTCTTCAAGGTATCGAGCGACGACTTCGTGTCGCCCGCCTTGTCGTAGTGGTTGGCGACAATCTGGAAGTACGCCATCGCCTCGGACATCAGCCCGAGCTGCTGATGAAGCTCCGCCAGCTTGAGGTTCACCTCCAGCAGGTTCGGATTGAGCTTGAGGACCTGCTTGTAGAGCGCGACCGCCTTGAGGAAGAAGCCGTCCGACGAGTAGCTCTCCGCGACCTTGGTGAAGAAGTGGGCGGCCTGCGGGTTGTCGTTCTTCTTCTGGTACAGCTCCCCCATCTTCTGGAGGACCCGGATGTCCTTCGGGTCGACCTCCAGGACCTTCTGGTACTCCTTGATGGCTTTGTCGTAGGCGCCCTTCGCGACGAGCTTCGCGGCGGCTTCGATGATCTTGTTCTTGTCCATCGAGCGGTGGGCTTCCAGCAGGCCGAAACCCCTTGAACTTCGCGGGTTTCCATCCTCAGCAAGGGGGAGTGTCGGAGGCTAACGGAAAGCTCCGACGCGGGTCAAGAAACGGCCCGGCTCCCCCCGGGGCCGGATCACCTGCTCGCGTGGCGGCCCGACAAGCGGGGATCCACACCAGGTGTATGGGTGCTACGGCGTCTCCTCGACGGCCTTCTTCAGCCGTCGGGAGCCCGTCTCGCTCGCGAGCAGACGCTCCACGAACCGGGTGTCGTAATTGCCCTCCTGGAAGGACTCTTCCGCGAGCGCGGCCCGGTGGAACGGGATGTTGGTGCGGATGCCTTCGACGACGTACTCGCCCAGGGCGCGCTGCATGCGGCGGATGGCCGTGGCCCGGTCCTCCGCGTGGACGATGAGCTTCGACAGCAGGCTGTCGTAGTACGGCAGCACCGTGTAGTTCTCGTAGGCGCCCGAGTCCACGCGTACCCCGTAGCCGCCCGGCACGCTGTAGCCGGTAATCTTCCCGGGCCAGGGAGCGAAGGTAATCGGGTCCTCGGCGTTCACCCGGCACTCGATGGCGTGGCCGCGAATCTGGATGTCCTCCTGCTTGAAGCGCAGGGGTTCCCCATAGGCCAGGCGGATCTGCTCGCTCACCAGGTCCACGCCCGTGACGAGCTCCGTCACCGGGTGCTCCACCTGGATGCGCGTGTTCATCTCCATGAAGTAGAACTCGCCGCGCTCATCGAGCAGGTACTCGATGGTGCCCACGTTGTTGTACGCGAGCTTGCGCATGGCGTTCACGGACACCTCGCCCATGCGCTCGCGCAGCTCCGGCGTGAGCGCTGGGGACGGGCTCTCTTCAATGAGCTTCTGGTGCCGGCGCTGCACCGAGCACTCACGCTCGTTGAGGTGGACGATGTTGCCGTGCTCGTCCGCCACAATCTGGATCTCGATGTGGCGCGGCTTCTCCACGTAACGCTCGATGTAGAGGTCGCCGTTGGAGAACGACGCCACGGCCTCCGCCTGGGCGGTGGAGAAGGCCTGCGCCAGCGCGGCCGGCTCGCGGACGATCTTCATCCCCTTGCCGCCGCCACCCGCGGCCGCCTTGAGGATGACGGGGAAGCCAATCTCGCGAGCAAAGGCCTCCGCCTCACGCGGGTCCTTCACGGTGCCGGGGCTGCCCGGAAGCAGCGGGAGGCCCGCCTCGCGCGCGGCCTGGCGGGCGCGCACCTTGTTGCCCATCATCCGGAGCATCTCCGGCCGGGGGCCAATGAAGCGGATCTTGCAGTTCTCGCAGACCTCCGCGAACTCGGCGTTCTCCGACAGGAAGCCGTAACCCGGGTGGATGGCGTCCGCGCGGGTGATTTCGGCGGCGGACAGCAGCTGCGGGACGTTGAGGTAGCTCTCCTTGGACGCTGGCGGACCGATGCACACCGCCTCGTCCGCGAAGCGGACATGGAGCGCGTTGGCGTCCGCCGTGGAGTGCACCGCGACCGTGGCGATGCCCAACTCCCGGCAGGCGCGGATGACCCGCAGGGCAATCTCCCCGCGGTTGGCGATCAGCACCTTCTTGAACACGTGGGTGTCTCCGTCAGGGCCGTCATGAGGAGCGGCTCGCCCGTGGGACACGGGCGGCGCGCCAGCCTCTTCGTCAGGCCACTTCGATGCGGAACAGCGCCTGGCCGAACTCCACCGGCCGGCCGTTCTCTACGAGGATCTCCGCCACCCGGCCGGAGACCTCGGACTCAATCTCGTTCATCAGCTTCATTGCTTCGATGATGCAGAGCACCTGGCCCTTCTTCACCAGGGTGCCCACGTCGACGAAGGGAGGCTGGTCCGGCGCCGGGGTCCGGTAGAACGTCCCCACGAAGGGGCTCGTCACCTGGTGGCCAGGCTTCTCCGCCGGCTTCTCCGCGGCCGGAGCCGGCGCCGTGGGAGCAGCGGCCGGCGCGGCAAGGCGCGGAGCGGCCGGCGCGGTGTACTCCACCCCGGCGCTCGCGGCGACGGGAGGCGGCGCGGCGTGGTGGACGATGGTCGTCTCGGGCCCCTGGCCGCGGCGGATGAAGAGCTTCTCCTCGCCGCGCTTCCAGACCAGCCTCGTGACGTCCGAGGACTCGAGAATCTCCACGATCTGCCGCAGGGCCTCCACGTCCAGGGACGTGCCTCCCGTGTCAGCGGGACCGCTCGAGGCGGCTCCCGTCCGCGCGGGCGCCTGGGCCCGGGTCGACTTGCGCTTCGTTGCCATAACTCGCGTCCCCTTCCCTCCGGCGTCGCTGCCGAGCTGCGAACTAACCCCTGGTGGCCACGCGCGTCAGGTACTTGCCGTCGCGCGTATCAATCTTCAGCACGTCGCCCTCTTCGATGAAGAGCGGGACGTTGACGGAGTAGCCGGTCTCCAGGACGGCGGGCTTCAGCGCGCCGGAGACGGTGTCACCGCGGATGCCCGGGTCACACTGGGTGACCTTGAGGTCCACGGAGTTCGGCAGCGTCACACCAATGGCCTTGCCATTGTAGAAGAGGACGCTGACGTTGATGTTCTCCTTCAGGAAGTTCTTCGCCTCTCCGAGCACCTTCTCACCGAGGAAGGTCTGCTCGTAGTTGCGGGTGTCCATGAAGTAGAACTCGTCGCCCTGGACATAGAGGTACTGCATGTCCTTCTCCTCGATGTCGGGCTTGCCCACCTTCTCACCGGACTTCAGCGTGGGCTGGAGCACGCGGGCCGTCAGGAGGCTGCGAATCGTGGTGCGCACGAACGCGGAACCCTTGCCGGGCTTGACGTGCTGGAAATCGACGATTTCAAACGGCTCACCGTCGATTTCAATCTTCAGACCCTTGCGGAACTCGGACGTATCGATGACACCGGCCATGGGGACCGACTCCTTACAGACTCGCAGCAGCGAAAGCTTGAAAAGTCTGGGGTGTCTAGCCCATGCGCCCCTTCCATGGGAAGGGGAAAGCAGCGGCGGAAGCGTCGCCTGGATGACTGCTGGCCGGGGCGTCCGACTAGAGCTCGGCGCGCACCTTGGGTGCGGTGACGCGCAGCACGTAGCGGCCCTTGCCGAAGTTGCCGTCCGCGTGAAGGGCGAGCACCAGGAAGTAGTCCGGTGACACCAGCCGCATCACGGTCAGCACCTTCTCACTGTTGACGCTGACCTCGCTCACGGTGCCCGTCTTGAGGGTCTCCGCGGCGTTGCGCAGCTGCGTGAGGAGGTTGGCGTACTCCACCCAGGCGCCGTTGAGGTCCAGCTCGGCGCTCTCGTCCTTCTGGAAGGTGTCGACGGAGATGCCGTCGAAGCCCATCACGCTGCACGCGAGGGCTCCTTCGACTTGGTTGACCACCGACTCGAGGTGCGTGCGGAAGGACATGGGTAGAGGCTCTTAGAAAGACGGCCGGGGCCCAGTCAAGGACCCCGGCGGGCCTGGGAACAAGTTATTCCTCGATCTCTTCGCACGTCGGGGGGTAGCCATCCTGGCCACCAGGGCCGCCGCACGGGCCATTGAACTCAAGGATCGTCCCCTCCGGGCAGGTGAAACCGGAGTTGTAGACCGTCACGGGGTAGGCAATCTCGTTGGACTCCGCCTTCGCGCCAGTCGCGGTCTTTCCAGTCAGCCGGACCCGGACATTGAACGAGGCCGAGCTTCCGGATCCTACCTGCGTCAACAGGGTCTCACGCGCATTGCCCCCCAGCAGATCAATGATGAGCATGCTGTTGGACGTGGAACTCGAAGGAATCGCGAAGTGAGTGGGGTAGGCCTCACTCTCCAGCGTCGGTCCCCCGCCCTGGGCTTCGTAGGCCAGTTCGATGTGCGTGACATAGACCGCCGTGGCGTCACCCTCACCCGTGACAGGATTCTCCCCGACTTCCACCTCCGCAAGAGTGAAGCCACTCCGCACGGAAAGTCCTGCTAAATAGCGGTTGGCGGTTGCAAGATCCAGTGAGCCTCCACCACTGGCAGCCCCCGCCTGATTCACCGCGCATGACTCATCCGGGATGTAGGCGTTGAAGATCTGGATTGCGGGAGGATTGTCGACGCAGCCGGACATGACCAGAGCCAGCGGCACCGCGAGATAGAAGTTCTTCATGTGCGAACGTTCTCCTGCACGAGGACGACGATGGACCCCTAAAGGGTCTGCGCGATGGTCTGCCGGTTGAGAATGCGAGGCGTGATGAAGATGAGCAGTTCCTGCCGGGTATCGGACTCCGTGTTGTTCTTGAAGAGCAACCCCAACACCGGAATCCTCGACAGGAACGGCACCGCGTTGACCTGCGTTGCGCCGCGGCGGACATAGATGCCGCCAATCACCGTCGTGTCGCCATCCTTCACGAGCACCTGGGTGTTGGCCTCCTTACGCTGGATGGAAGGCTGACCGTTGGCACCGGTGCTGGAAGGGTCCGGCTGGTTGTTGGACGCGTTGATGGACATCAACACGCTGCCGTCCTGGGTGATGTGCGGCGTCACCTCGAGAGACAGACGCGCCTCCACGAACGTTGTGTTCACACCCTGAGCGGACGTCTGGCTGAAGGGAATCGACACGCCCTGGCTGATACGCGCGGTGTTGTTGTCGAGCGTCGTCACCTTGGGCGCGGAAATAGTCTTTACCGTGCCTTCGTTCTCTGCTGCGGAGAGGCGCAAGTTGAGCTGCAGCGCACCACCCGCCGAACCGAAGGTGAAGCCCATGGCGCCACCAATGCCCTGCCCCGTACCCACCGGGAGGTTCACCGCGAAGTTCGGGTTGTCCGGGAGGCCCGGAGCCGCGCCTGTCACACCGCCCGTCACGGCAAGGTTGTTCGGAAAGATCAGGCCCGTCGCATTGCCCGTCGCCTGCCCAGCACGCGCCTGACCGCCCCACTGAACGCCGAGCGAGCGGCTGAAGGTGGTGTTGGCTTCCACGATGCGGCTCTCAATGAGCACCTGCGGCGTCTGCGTATCCAGGCTGCGAACCAATGAACGCGCCCGCTCGGTGTTGGAGCGCACGTCCTTGACGATGAGGACGTTCGTACGTTGATCCACCGTCACCGAGCCCCGTTCGCTCAATACGTCCTTCACGCGGGCGGCCATCTCCGACGCCACAGCGTAGTTCACCGGAATGAGGTTGACCATCAGGTCCTCTTGCTGCTGGAGCGACTTCTTGCGCTCCTGGCGCAGACGGGCCTCCTCCTCCAACGTCTTCAGCGGCGCGATTCGGATGATATTCCCGAACTCCTCCTTGCCCAGCGCCTTCGTGCGAAGCACGAGGTCCAGCGCCTGGTCCCAGGGGACATTCCGCAGCCGGATGGTCACGCGGCCACTCACGTCGTCCGCCACCACGATGTTCTTCTTGGAGATCTCCGCGATGACGCGGAGCAGGTTCTGGATATCGATGTCCTTGAACTCGAAGGACACCCGCTTCCCGCGGTAGCGGGCCTGCTGCGGCGCGCCCTCGGCAGCGTAGGCAGGCGCTTCGGTGGTGAAGCCAGCGGTCCGCTGAGCGACGGCGACCTCTTCCGTCTTCACACCCTTGACGTCCAGGCGCCACGTCAGCGTGCTGCCGCTCTGGGACACCTTCTCCGTGATGGCCCCATCAGCGGCCACCACCAGGCGCACCTTGCCGCCATTCCCTGGCACGCTGAAGGCGCTGATCATCTTCACCGGCGTCTCCAGTGCGCTGGTGTCGAGGCTCCGCTCCAGCTTCTTTGGGAGCCGCGCGGATTCCAAGGTCAGCACCGCGCTGCGGGGATCCGGCCGGTCGACCTTCCACGCCGCCGCTCCGGACAGCTTCATCACGATGCGGCCACCCGCGCTGTTCTCCTCGAAGCGGACGTCCTTCACCTCCACTCTCGAGGAGGCCTCCGCCTTCGCAGGGGCCTGGCGCAGCGGCTCGACCTCCGTCACGGACGCGACGACTTCCTGCGCTTCAGACGCCGGCGCGGCCTTGCGGGCCACTGCACCACCGAGCACGACCTCCAGCCCGCGGCTGGCACGGTCCACGCGATAGGCGGGCATCTTTCCGCGCACATCGAGCACCAACCGCACCTTGTCGGAGTGCGCGCCCACGCGCACCTCGCGAAGCGAGCCAGAGCCCACCCGCGGAGCCCGAGTCGCCAGCCCGACCCCAAACAGGTCGACTGCCAACCGAGGCGGGTCGGCGAGCTCCAGCACCTCGTACCGGGCGATGTCGCCGTCGGCCCGGATGCGCAGTGTATCGTTCGCGAAGGACAGGGCGGTGATGCGCTGAGCAGGGTTCGCGACCTCGCGCTCATCTGCCTCGGCAGCCACCACGTTCTCGGGCAGCGCGGCCTTGGCAGGCCCGGTATCTGCCTTCTTCGCTTCGGTGGAGCGCACGGCGACCGCCACCGGCACGCTCGGCTTCGCCTCGCTCTGGACCGAAGCGGCGCCTGGCTTCAACGAAGCCTCAGCGCGTGCCGCCTCCGGAGGGGGCGCCACCGGCTGCGCTGCGCCGTCCACCGAGATCACCACCCGGTTGCCATCCGCGCGGACGTCATACTGAGACGCCTTGTCGAGCGCCAGCAGCACCCGGCCAACGCTCGCGCGCTCGTCCGAGAACTGCGATGCGACGACCCCGGAGACCGGGCCCGAGCCATCATGATGGCCCTTGATTCCCGTCGCATCCGCCGACGAGAGGTCCACCACCAGGCGCTCCGGCCCACTCAGGCGGAACACGGTAAAGGTCGGTGGCCGGGTGCCGGTCACCACCACCTGGGCGCCCGAGCCCGTGCGGGATACATCCAGTCCCCGCAGCGTATTCAGCTCGGCGCCATGCACCCTGGCGCCCACAAGAACGACCGCCCACGCGGCCGCCAACATCCACTTGCCCCTCGTCACAGCGCTCTCCTCGAGCATGCGTCCCCTCAACAAGTTGGAAGCGGGCCACCGCCCGCGGGAGCGCCTTGGAGGGCGCTACTCTCCGAAATTCCTGCCCGTCATCATGTTGTAGGCGGGGTCCTTCTTCGCATCAGGCTTCAGCTGCAACATCACTGGATTCTTGATGATCTCACCGTTGCCCGAGAACACCTCAGTGACTGTCACGGAATCACGGAGGATCTGCGTCACCTTGCCGCCCTGGCGCCCCATCCGGGTGTTGCGGCGCACGATGTGTCCCCGGCCCGCTGGGTCTTCGACCATGGCCATCGGACTCGCGTCACCCGTGACGACCGCCACCAGCTTCAGCTGGTCCAGGTCGAACGCGCAGAGCGGCTCGCTGCAGGCGGACACCGGATTGGCGTTCACCGGCCCCAAGTCTTCGATAGGGCTTCGGAACGGGTCGCGCTTGCCCACCGGGTTGTACGTATAGGCGTAGGCCGGAGCGGTCTGGGCCACGGCCTCCACGGGAGCCTCCTTCATCGGCGCTGCCACTGCAGCCTTGGGCTTCGCGGCCTTCGGCGCCGGGCTGGGCGCCTCGTCGCACGCGGCGAGCGCCAAGCCGAGCATCGCAGTGGTCATGGTGGCCTTGAACGTCTTCATCCTCAATCCCCTTGTCGCCCTACTTCTCGGGCGGATCAAGTTTCTTATTTCTTCGCCTTGGCGTTCTTGGTCTTCGCGTCCGCAGCGGGGAGGTTCTTCTGCTCCACGAACCGGAACGTCGTCGCGAGGAAGCTGCTCTGAAGAACGACCTTCTCGTTCTTGAGCGTGGCCGAATCGAGCTTGATGTTGTTGACGTTGACGATGCGCCGCATGTTCGCCATCTCCTGAAGGAAGATGGCGATCTCATGGTAGTTGCCGCTCACCGTCATCTTGATGGGGATGCGCGCGAAGAACTCGCCCCCGCCCACGGACTCCTTGTCGGGCGTCACGCTGGAGATCTGCAGGCCGCTCTTCTTGCCGATGTCGTTGATCTGCGCGAGCAGCTCTTCGATGTCGCGCTGCTCGGGCAACTCCGTCAGCGCCTCGGAGAGCTTCTGCTCGAGGACGTCCATCTCACGCCGACGCTCGTTGAGGTTCTGGGCGATCTCGCTCTTGTCGGCCAGCTCCATGTCCAGCTTCCGGCGCTGCGCGACCTGCGCCTTGATGGCCACCTCCGTCGGCTGGATGAGCATGAAGAAGTTGGCGACCGTGAGCGCGACCACGACGGCGGCCAAGCCACCGAACTTGATGGCCGGTGGCGCCTTGACGAATTGATCCAGGTACTTGTCCATGGCGAACGGCCTTCTTCAGATGGCGTAGTTGGACTTCAGGGAGATCTTGAAGTCGACCAGCGCGGGTGCACCGGACTCGGTCGACTTGCCCTGCGTGGCGTTCTTCAAGTCGATGCCCGTGAAGAACGGCGTGACCTGCGCCTGGGGGAACTCTTCGATGGTCGCTTCCGCGGTCAACAACTCCACCCGAGACGTCTTGTTCTCGCGCCGCTCGTCGACCAACCGGCCCATTCCCTTGGGCGTCCAAACGACGCTGTTGAGGCTCCGCATGAACTCCGCGACCTCGTCATGGCTCACCGCGGAGCCATCGATGGAGACCATGTTCTTGGCCTCGACGAACGACTTCACCCACACCTTCTTGGGTGTGGCCGAGGCGAGCGCGTCCAGCATCCGCACGGGCCCATTGCGGCCCTTGCGCAGCGAGTCCAGCACGGCCAGCTTCTTCTCCACCTCGGCCTTACGGGTGTTGATGTTCTTCACCTCGCCGATGATCTTCTCCAACTCGGCGATCTTGGCCTTGGCCGTCGCGACGCCCTGGCGATGCGATGCCAGTTCCGTGTCGCGATTGTCGTACCAGGCGTAGTTGGCCACGGCAGCGCCAACCAGGACCACGGCGAAGAGGACCAGCACCTGCCGGCCCATCTCGCGCTTCTTCACCGCCCGGACGGGCAGCAGGTTGATGCGAATCATCATGTGCGTCGTCTCCAGTGGGTGGTCCGGTCAGGCCAGCTTGTCGCCCGGGCGCCGCAGCGCCAGTCCCACGGCCACCGCGGCCATGGGCGCCACGTCCATGATGAACGCGGGGTCGAACTTCCGGTTGTCCACTTCGATCTTGCGGAAGGGGTTGAGGATCTCCACCGGCACGCCGGTGCGCGCTTCAATGGTCTTGAACAGCGCGGGAATCTTCGCCGTGCCACCCGACAGGTAGACCTTGCTGAAGTTCGAGTCGGCTGCGGTGCCCGCGTAGAAGTCCAATGAGCGCTGGATTTCGCCCGCGACCTGCTCCGCCACGCTGGAGAGCACGCGCTCCACGTCCTGCGGCACCACCGCGTCCGCGTCCGCGCCGTTGCCACCAATCTTCAGCGCCTCGGCCTCCTCGTAGGAGACGTTGAGTTGCTTCTGGATTTCTTCGGTGAACTGGTTCCCACCGATGGTGACGTCGCGGGTGAACACCGTCGCGCCGCTGGAGATGATGTTGATGTTCACCACGGAGGCGCCCGCGTTGATGAGCACCACCGTCTCGCGGTCCGGCACGTCGTAATTGACGGAGAACATGTTCTGGACGGCGAAGGCGTCCACGTCCACCACCACCGGAGCCAGGCCGGCCTCGGAGACCACCGTGGTGTAGTCGTTGATCATGTCCTTCTTGGCCGCCACCAGCAGCACGTCCATCTGCCCCGTGGCGTCGTTGCCGCCGCCGTCGAGGATCTGCGTGTCGATGTTCACGTCCTTCACATCGAACGGGATGTACTGCTCCGCCTCCCACTGGATGCTCTCCTCGAGCTCGTCCTGGGACATGCGAGGCATCTGAATCTTCTTGATGATGACCGAGTGGCCGGAGACGCCGATGGCCACGTCCTTGCCCTTCACCTTCAGCTCGGACATCAGGTCCTGCACGGCCTGGACAATGGCCGTGGAGTTCATCAGCGCGCCGTCGACGATGGCCTCTGGAGGCAGCGGCTTCATCCCGAAGCTCTGCAGCGCGTAGATGACCTCGCCGCGCTTGCGCTGCTCCTTGAGCAGAATCATCTTAATGGACGTCGATCCGATATCCAGGCCGAGTACCAGTTTGCCCTTCGCCATGCTTGACTCCGTCGAGAGGCGGCCAGCGTAGCACTGGCCGTCAACCCCTCCTAAAAAGTGCCTGGAGCCCGCCTGCCCTCCGGACGGACGGGAGCCGCGCACCACCTACTGCGCCGGGCCCCTCAACACCGTCGCGGAGGCCCGATTTTCCGGCCTCCGGCGCGTTCCGTCAAATGCCGGTCGCTCCGTCCGGTTTCTGGACCGACCCCGCACCTCAGCCCCGCTCCGCCTCGGCATCCGGATCAATGCCGTACTCCTTGATTTTGTAGAGGAGCGCCCGGTGACTGATGTCCAGCAACTCCGCCGCCCGCGTGCGGTTTCCCTTTGTCTTCCGCAGGGCGGCTCGGATGTAGGACTCCTCCATCTCCCGGATGGCGCGCTTGAGTGACAGGTCGCCACCATCCTGTAGCACCGGCCCCACCTGCGGCGTCGCACCTTGCGGTCCGGGTGGGGGAGCTGCCCACAGCCTTTCGGGCAGGTTCGCTGGCAGGATGAGCGCCTCGTCCGCCAGCAGGACGGCACGCTCCATGGCGTTCTCCAACTCGCGGACGTTTCCCGGCCACGCATAGGCCATCAGGAGCGCCTCGGCCTCCGAGGAGAGCCCCGCGACAGGAGGCTCCCGATTCAGCTCTCGGTTGAAGCGAGCGATAAAGGTCCGCGCCAACAGCGGCACGTCTTCCCGCCGCTCCCGCAGCGGCGGGACTCGGAGGTTCACGACGTTCAGGCGGTAGTACAAGTCCTCGCGGAACTCTCCCTTCGCCACCAGCCGGGACAGGTCCCGCAGCGTGGCGGCCACCACGCGCACGTTCACCTTCTCGACGCGGTTCTCCCCTACCGGGCGGATTTCCCCCTCCTGGAGGACGCGCAGCAACTTCACCTGGGCGGACAGAGGCAGCTCTCCCACTTCGTCCAGGAAGAGCGTGCCGCCATCCGCCTCCGCGAAGAGGCCTCGCTTCGCGGTGCGCGCGTCCGTGAAGGCGCCCTTCGCGTGGCCGAACAGCTCGCTCTCGATGAGCCCGGAGGGAATGGCGCCGCAGTTGAGCGCCACGAAGGACATGGGTGCGCGAGGGCTGCGCACGTGCAGCTCCCGCGCGATGAGCTCCTTGCCCGTGCCGCTCTCGCCGCTGATGAGCACGGTCGTGTCGACGGGTGCGAGCCGGGCCACCTGGCGCAGCAGCGCGTGCAGCGCGGGGCTCTCTCCGAGGATGTGGCCTTCGGGCGTGGAGGGCAGGCTCGCCTGCTTCAGGCGCCGATTCTCACGGAGCAGCCGCTCACGCTCCTCCGCCTTGCGAAGGACGAAGACGATTTCATCCGGCTTGAAGGGCTTCTGGACGTAGTCGAACGCGCCTGCGGCGACGGCCTGGAGTGCCTGCTCCTGCGAGCCGTAGGCGCTCATCACCACGGCCGTCAGTGCGGGGTGCGCCGCCAGGGCCTCGCGCAGCACGGAGAGCCCGTCCTTCTTCGGCATGCGCACGTCACAGAGCAGCACGTCGTAGTCACGCGCGCTGAGCTCCTTCAGCGCGTCCTCGCCGTCGGCCACCGCGCGCACTTCATAGCCATGGCCGGTCAGCACCAAGGTGAGGATGTGCCGGATGGAGGGCTCATCATCGGCGACGAGAATGGTGCGGAAGAGAGGCATGGCCGTCTTGACACATCATCGCGCACCCGCGAGGGCGCCGATAGCTTCCGCCCTGACGTCGCGCGCGTTTTCCTCAGGGTACGGGCAGACGCACCGTGAAGCGGGCGCCGCCACCCGGAACATTCTCTGCTTCGAGCCGCCCTCCCATGACCTGCGCGAGCCGCTGGGACACCGCCAGTCCCAGTCCAGTTCCCTCGCGCCCCTTGGTCGTGAAGAAGGGCTCGAACAGGCGAGGCATCACGTCCTCGGGGATGCCGGTTCCACCATCCTCGACGACTAGGCGAACCTCGTCCGAAACCTGCCGCGTGGCGACTCGCACGCGCCCCTGCCCGCCCATGGCCTGGGCGGCGTTCAGCAACAGGTTGATGACGATTTGCGAGAGCGGACCTGGGTCCGCGCGTGCGAGCAGCCCTGGCTCCAGCTCCAGCGCCACCGTCACGCCAGTCAGCTCGGGTGCGGCACGAACCAGGCGCACGCAGGTCTCCACCACCTCGCCCACTTCCACCGGCCCGAGCGAGGTGGTGCCAGGACGCCCGAGGTCGAGCAGTCCCCGGATGATGCGGTCGATGCGCTGGACCTCGTGGTCGATGCGCTCCAGGAAGTCCTTCAGCTCGGGCGTGTCCGCCTGGGTCTGCGCCAGCGCCACGTAGCCGAGGATTCCCGCCAACGGATTACCCACCTCGTGCGCGACGCCCGCGGCCAGTCTGCCCACCGTGGCGAGCCGCTCCGAGGCAACCAACTCCGTCTGCGTGCGCGCCAGTTGGGCGTTGGATTCACGCAGAGATGCCATCTGCGCGCGTGTGAGCGCCTGCTCCTCGCGCAGTGCCTCCGCCATGCGCTGCAGGGCGCGCTGGATGCGCGACACCAAGGTTCCGCCCGCCGTCGGCACCAGGCGCGGCTCCAACTCCAATCGACCGAACTGCTCGACCACCGCCTCGGTTCGGCGCAAGGGACGTCCCACCATCAGGTCCAGGACCACGTAGGCGAGCACCGTCAGCGCGACGAGGTCCAACCCCAGGACCCAGGGAAGAATGCTCCGGAGGCGAATCAGCGCCTCGTGCTCCGTGCTCCCCTCGGGCACCCACCGGCGGAGCGCGTCCAGCAGCCGAAGGAGCACCGGCTGGACGGACAACCAGGTGAGGCCTGTCGACACGGAGCCCAGCAGGAACGCGACGCTGGCAATCCGCCACTTCATCGCATCCCCGCCGTGCTCACGGCAGGCCGCCCAGCATCATGGCGATGTCCGCGGGCAACACCCGTGACAGCCAGGGCCCCAGGAGCAGCAGCTCCAGCCCCGCGAGCGCCAGCCAGGGCCCGAAAGGAATGCTGGTGCGCTCCGGGACCCAGTCCTCCTCCTGTCCCTCTTCGTCCAGGGGCGCGTCGGGGATGGGCTGGACCAACAGGCACAATGGCACCAGCAACAGTCGCTTCCAGAGTGGAAGCCCTGGCTGAGTGAACTCCCAGGTCATCGTGAGCGGAGCCGGCTCGCCCTCGGGCTCCTCGGGAGCATCCTCCGCGCGAGGGCCCGCCCGGCCCGTCAGCAGCAACATCAGGATGCCCACCACGGCGCCCTGCATGGACGCGAACAGCAACACGCCCAGGAGCGCGCGCCAGGTCAGGAACGCGCCGAGCAGGGCCACAAGATACTTGTCCCCCGCCCCCAGCGCCTCACGCTGGAACACCTTCCAGCCGATGTACTCCATCATCCGGAAGGTCAGGAATCCCACCGCCGCGCCAATCAGCGCGTCACGGAAGGCCTCCGTCCCCAGGGGGATGGCCAGGATGAGCCCCGCCAGCATGCCCGACACCGTCATGGACAGCGGCAGAATCCAGTGGTCCAGGTCGATGAAGGCAAGTGGGACGAGGAAGGACACGAGCACCAACGCGGGCACCAGCTCGTACGTCCAACCGAAGCGTCGCAGGCACGCGAAGTACAGGAGCCCCGTCAGCAACTCCACCAATGGGTACCGCACGGAGATGGGAGTGCGGCACCCTCGGCAGCGCGCCCGCAGCGCCAGCCAGGACAACAGCGGGATGTTCTCGTACCAGGCCAGGACGTGCCCGCACTTGGGGCACCGCGAGCCCGGACGCACGATGCTCTGGTCCAGCGGCACCCGCGCGATGACGACGTTGAGGAAGCTGCCCACGCACAGGCCGAGCACGAACAGGAACACGGCGAACAGGGGCCCGAAGTATCCCGGGAGGGAGGAGTGCGTCACAGAGGACGCATCCTACCCGAGCCTCAGCGGAAGTCGCGCCGCTCGAACACGATTGAAGCCAGCACGCAGAAGAACGCCCCCCAGCCCAATGCATAGAGCGTGGCGGTCCCCAGCTCAACGGCCGTCACATCGATGGCATACGTGGCGCGTGGCCGGAAGTTGAACCGCTCCAGGTTGGGCAGCGCGTAATAGGTGGCCTTGCTGACCCACTGGACGAACTCAACCTTGGATTTCACGCCGAGGTTGTAGATGTCCGAGCAGAGGTGGCCCGCGAAGTAGAGCCCCGTCGTCACCAGGGCGGAGACGAGCTGGCTGGAGAACGTGGACATCAAGAACCCCGCGCTGGTGAGGACGAACAGCTCCAGGTAGAGCCCCCACAAGGCGGCCATCTGCGGCTGGGTGATGGGCGAGCGGTGCAAGACAAGCTCCACCCAGAACAGCAGCGTCATGGCCACCAGCAACACTCCCAGGGTGAGCATGTTGCCCGCGAGCCGTGCCAGCAGGAACCGGCTCCGGGACATCGGCTTGGACACCATCAAGAAGATGGTCCGCCGCTCGATTTCACGGCTGATGAGGCCGGACGACAGGTAGATGGAGAGGAAGACGAGCAGCAGGCTCATCACCCCGAGTCCGAAGTCGGTCACCACCCTGTCGAAGGTGCTGACGGTGACCTCGGTGATGAGCGTGGTGGCGAAGAGCAGCAAGAGCGCGAAGGCAGCCACAAGCACCGTCACCCGGTTGCGACGCGCCTCGCGGAACCCGTTCCACGCCATGGCGGCGAAGGCACCCATCACTGGATCTCCCCTCCCACCGTCTGCCCACCCGCCTGCTTCATTGCGTCCAGGAAGAGGTCCTCCAGCGAGAAGCGCGCGGGCTGTATTCGGCTCACGCGCCCACCCTTGTTGAGCACGGCCTGGAGCAGGCCGTGCGAGTCGGCGTCCGGAATGCGCAGCAGGACCCTGCTATCCAACTGCTGCGCCTGTTCGTACGTGAACCCCAGCGACTGGAGCTGTTCCAAAGGGAGCCCGTGCACGACCATCTCCACGGAGGGCGCCTTAGCGGACACCAGCTCCTGCACGCTCCCTTCCTGAACGCGCCGCCCGCCGACCAGCACCACCACGCGGTCACAGAGGGACTCGACGTCGGAGATGATGTGGGTACAGAAGAGGATGGTCGTCCCCTTCTCCCGCTCAGCCAGGATCAGGTCGCGCATCTGCCTGCGGCCCAGGGGATCCAAGCCGGAGGTGGGCTCATCCAGCACGAGCAGGCGCGGCCCGCTGATGAGCGCCTGGGCCAACGCGGTGCGCTGCACCATGCCCTTGGAGTAGCGGCGAATCTGCAGGTCGGAGGCTCGGCCCATCCCCACCTCGCCGAGCACCCGCTCCACGCGCTGGTCGAGTTCATGGCCACTCAGACCGAAGATGCGACCAGCAAGCGTCACGAACTCCCGCCCGGTGAGGTATTCGTAGAGTGAGGGGTTCTCAGGAAGGAAACCCACCTGCCGCCGGACATGTGGCCGGTCGGGAGACTCGCCAAAGAGCAGTGCTTGGCCCTCGGAAGCCCGAACCAAGCCCATGAGAATCTTGATCGTGGTCGATTTGCCCGCGCCGTTCGGCCCTAGCAAGCCGTAGACCTGCCCAGGCGCGATCTCCATATCCAGCCCCTGAAGCGCCTTCACCTGCTTGTTGAGGAAGAAGCCCACCCGATATGTCTTGGACAACCCTCGGATGGATACGGGAGGACTCGAATCAGGTGTGGTCGAGGTCGTCACGGAGCCTCCTCCAACGCGTCGAGCTGAATGCCACCCGCTGCGAGATCTTCTTTCAACTCATTCTTCTTGGCTTGGTCGTACATCTCCAACCTGTAGAGTCCCGAAGTGGAGCGTGCGCGTCCCCGCCTGTCGATAAAGAGCTGCCCCTCCAATGGGTCCACGGGCATGCTTTTCAAATAGCCCGCGTCGACCAAGGCAGGAACGGTCTTGGGCCGCTCCCCGTGCTCCCGCTGGTAGGCCTCGACGGCATCGTCAATCTGAGTCAGCACCCGCTCTAGCAAAAGCTCCTTGATGCGGTGCGAGTAGAACGCCCGCGACTCTTCGTCCTCCGCACTGTCATGCAGCATCTCCGCCATTTGCAGGCCCGTGTCGAAGTTGCCAGCCTGCGCATAGAGGCGGGTTGCAAGTTGCGGCAGATATCGTGGGGTATTGGGGAGTTTCGACAACCGCATGAGCAGGTCGGCAGCCGCCGTCCAATCCCGATCGTAGGTCATCTTGTTGTAAGCCAGTTGGAACAGGAGACGACGGTCATCCGGGAACTCGTCAATTCCCTTGGTGAGCAACCGGGATGACAGGTCCGTGTTCACCCACTGCTCCCGCCCCATGTTGAAGGGCGTGTTGATGGCCCCCCACTCGTAGACGTATCTGAACTTGGAATCCAAGTCCGTCGCCATATCCGAGTAAAAGTATACATCCCTGTATTCGGTGTCTGTGTTGGCGCGGCCAACCTGCTGGATGGCCTGGAGCCAATAAAAGTCCGTGAGCAGCGGCTTCTGGGCCGCCCCGACGATTTCGAGCAGCTCCCTTCGGGGGAGAACCGGACCATCCTTCGTGCGAAGGGGCTTGGCCGGTTTCTCCGCCATCAACGCGATGGAGCACACAGCGAAGCACAGCGCAACAATCCGCATGAGCACCTTGAAGTTCCGGAACGGCAAAGGGCCACCTTCCGGCAGGAAGGCGGCCCAAAGAACAGTGGCTACGCCACCGCTCATTCCTCATGACCAGAACTACTCGTCGCAGGCCACGTCGTTGCGATCATTGTACGGCGTACCGGAGGACACCGTGCCCTCCTCGGAGCACCCCGACAGCTCGCCCTCGCCCTCAAAGCCTGCGATCAGCCAGTTGTCCAGACCCAACTCATTATCAGCGTTGCCCGAGGCACCAGCCAGGAAGTTACAGTTCGGGCACTCCTCCTGAACACCCCACGTGGTAGTCCAGCCGCCAGCTGCCGCAGCGAAGTTGGCCGCCGCGAAGGTCGGCCGCTCCGCGGTTCCACCGAAGCGGAAGGAGTCATAGGAAATGGCGCCGATGCCCTCCGTATCGGAGATTGTAACGATTGCTGCGGTTCGCAGTTCGGGCACACCAAGCTCGCTGACGATGTACCCGTAGCGGTTGCCGCGCTCCGGCGCGAAGCCGATTTCGTTGGCGTAGTTGGAGTAGCGGTCCTTCTCAGAGAAGAACGACTTCTGCGCCGTGTACAGCGCCTTGAGGTTCGTCTTCGCCTCGGACTGCTTCGAGCGGGCCTGGAACTTGATGAAGTTCGGGATGGCGATGGCCGCCAGGATGCCGATGATGGCGACCACGATCATGAGCTCGATGAGCGTGAAGCCACGGTTGCGGGGGTTGAATCGCGAGACGCGCATGGGGGATCCTCAAGGAAGGTTGCAACGGGGGGCACTTCGCCCGCCGTGAGCATTAGCACTGAGCATGCCAACCGACGTCAGGTCGCCAACACCCTAAATTTTCAAAGCTTGGGGGTACGCTCGCAAGGATGCGGGGTCCAGAGCTGACAAAATTCGGCAGTGACGCTGACGAGAACTGTCGATCAGCCTACGCATCCCCCATGCCCCCTGGCTCCATGTCATCGGTAAGCCCGTGCTTGGCCAACCGATAGCGGAAAGACCGGAACGAAAGCCCCAGGAGTTCCGCGGCACGGGTCTTCACCCCACCGGCCTGCTTCATCGCCGCGATCAGATATCGACGCTCGCTCTCATCGAGGTGTCGCTCCAAGTTGAAGCCCGCGCCCAGCCCTGGTTCGCCACCTTCCAGGGTCCGGACGGCAGGGTCTGAATCGCCCCGCACGGCTGGAGGGAGCGTCGCGGGGCTCAGGAGGTCCGAATCGGACAGGGTCGCGGCCCGTTCCACGATGTTCTGCAGCTGCCGGACGTTGCCCGGAAACGTGTAGCGATCCAGCAACGCGAGTGTCTCGGGAGCGAAGCGCAGGGCGGGGCGCCCCAGTTCCTCCGCCATTCGCGACAGGAAGAAGTTGGCCAGCAGCGAAATGTCGCCGGAGCGCTCACGCAGAGGCGGCAGATCCACGGTAATCACGTTGAGCCGGTAGAAGAGGTCCTCACGAAAGCGACCGGCCTTTACCTCGGCTTCGAGCCTCCGATTGGTCGCTGCGATGACGCGCGCCTGAAACGGAATCTCCGCGGCGCTGCCCACCGGCTTCACCTTCCGCTCCTGGAGCACCCGGAGCAGCTTCACCTGAGTGGCGAGCGGCATCTCCCCGACTTCATCCAACATGACGGTGCCGTCACCAGCCGCCACGAGGAGCCCCGAGCGGTCCGAGGTCGCCCCCGTGAAGGCCCCCTTCACATGCCCGAAGAGTTCGCTCTCCAGCGTGCCTTCATTGAGCGCGGCGCAGTTGAAGGGCAGGAACGGTCGCGCGGCCCGGCTGCCGCGCATGTGGATGGCGCGCCCCACCAGTTCCTTGCCCGTGCCGCTCTCGCCCATCACCAGCACGGTGCTCCGCCCGGAAGCCACCTTCTCCACCAGGGCCCAGACCGCTTGCATCCGAGCGCTCTGCCCCACGACCCCATCCAGCCCCGGAAACAAGCGCGCCCTGAGGCCGCTGTTCTCCTGCCGGAGCGAGCGCTTCTCCAGGGCCTTCTGGACCAGCAACCGCATCTCCTCGTTGTCGAAGGGCTTGCAGATGTAGTCGTAGGCGCCTTCACGCATCGCCTCCACCGCTGCCGCAGGAGTCCCGTAGGCGGTGATGAGCACCACTTCCGGAGATGCGGGACGGGCCCGGGCGACGCGCAGCACATCCAAGCCACTTCCAGTGCCCAACTTCAAATCGGAGATGACCAGGTCCACCCCGTCCTGGGCCAGCACGTCACACGCACCCTTCACGCCCGCGACGCTCGTCACCGTGTAGCCCTCTCGCTGGAGCAACAGCTCGAGGTACTCACGCATGGACAGCTCGTCGTCGACCACGAGGATGTGGCCACGCGCTCCCAGGTCTCCTCCCGGAGCCGACGTCACAGCGGCAACCCCACCATGAACTCAGTGCCCTCGTCACGATTCGATCGAACCTGGATGGAGCCACCATGGGCCCGGATGATGGAGTGCGCGGTGGACAGCCCCAGCCCCGTGCCGCTATCGCGTGTGGTGAAGAACGGCTCGAACAAGTGCCCCATCATCTCCTCCGAAATCCCCCCCCCCGAGTCCCAGATGCGGATTCTTGCCTCATTCTCATCTCGCGTCAGCGCGACCTTTACGTGGCCGCGCGCACCTGCTGCCTGGAAGCCGTTTCGTAGCAGGTTGATGAGGACCTGCCGGAGCTGATCCGGGTCAACCGCGACCGCCACCGGATCAGGCGCGCTGACCTCCACCCGGACTTCACGTGCCAGCGGGTCCACGCGGAGCATGTCCACGGTCTCCGTCACGAGCGTCGCGAGGGGAACCACCTGCAACACGGGCATTGGAGGCCGTGCGAAGCGCAGGAAGTCCTCGACGAGCCTCGCCAACCGGTCGGACTCCCGCATCAGGATGTTGGTGAGCTTCTGTGAGACGCCGTCCTGCGCATCCTGCGCCAGCAACTGTGCCGAGCCGCGCATGGAGGCCAGTGGATTGCGCAATTCATGCGCCAGTTGAGCGGACAGCGCTCCCAGGCTCGCCAGTCGGTCCGCCCGCTTCAGGTCATTTTCCATCCGGCGAAGCTGCGTGAGATCCTGAAAGACCATCAACAAGGCCCCCGGCTCGCCATCCAGCGGCGTCACCGACAGTCCCAGAATGCGCCGCTTCGTCCCCTGCCCCACGACCAGCTCACTGCGAGGAGACCGCGGAGCCAAGCCCGATACTCCAGGCAGGAGCATTTCGACCTCTGTCCCGACGACGCTCGCAGTCTCCACTTGAAGGATGGTGCAGCCCGCGGGGTTGACGTACGTGATGCGGCGCTGCGCATCACACGTCGCAAGCCCCGAAGGCATGGAGGTGAGGATCTGCTGCTGAAGCCGCCCCAGTCGGTGGAGGTCCGCTTCTCGTGCGGACAAAGCGCCACCAGTCGCGGAGAGCTGACGCGAAAGGTAGCCCGCGAGGACAGCGATGAGCCCCAATGCAAGCGAGTTGCTTCCCAGGACGAACAGCACCCGGGTCGGAGGCATCAGCCCCCCAGGCGCATTGCCGAAGAACCGTGCTCCCATGACCAGCGCGGCGAAGCACAGCGCGGACGCCGCGGCAGCCCAAAGCGCACCGCGCCGGTCCAACACGACGGCCGCGCCAATGACCGACAGGCTGTAGAGGAACGTCAGGGGCGAGTCCGCGCCGCCACTCAGGTAGACCAGCCCGGTGGCGATGACCACGTCGCCAGCGACCTGCACCCAGGCATCAATCAGCCCGCCACGCCCGCGCCGCAGCCGCAGCCCCACCACCAGCGTCGAGACATACGCGATGACGATGACCGCGAGCGACAGCGTGTCAGCCCGGCTCAGTTCCTGAGTGGGCTGCAACAGCAGTCGCGCGAGGGTGATGACGAGCGACAGGCTCGCGGCCACTGTGCGGAACAGCACGAGCCATACGAGCCGCGACCTGAAGGCGCCCCCCGCCAAGAGGCGCCCGCCTACGACAACAGCGCTACTGGATGGCGCCGGCAAGCGAGAAGATGGGCAGGTACATGCCGATGAGGAAGCCACCGACCACGCCGCCGAGGAACACCATCAGCACCGGCTCAATCATCGCCGTGAGGCTATTGATGGCCGCGTCGACCTCGTCGTCGTAGAAGTCGGCGATCTTGTTGAGCATGGTGTCCATGGCGCCCGTCGCCTCACCGACGCCAATCATCTGCACCACCATCGACGGGAACACCTTCGTCTCAGCCAGGGGCCCTGCGATGTTCTTGCCCTCGGCGATCTTCCCGCGGACGTAGATGATGGCGTCTTCCACCGTCCGATTGCCGGCCGTCTTCGCGGTGACGTCCAGCGCGTCCAGGATGGGCACGCCGGAGGAGATCATGGTCCCCAGCGTGCGGGTGAACCGGGCCACGGCCACCTTGCGGAGCACAGGCCCGAAGACGGGCATGAAGAGGAACACCTTGTCCCAGAACTTCCGGCCACGCGGCTGCCGGTAGCTCCACGTGAAGGCCATCACCACCGCGGTAATCGACGCAGCCGCATGGAAGAAGTAATCCTGCGCGATGTGCGAGAAGTTCACGATCATCTGCGTGGGGCCTGGCAGCTCCGAGCCGAAGTCCGCGAACATCTTCTCGAAGACGGGCGTCACCTTCATCAGCAGCACGCCCGTCACGCCAATGGCCACCAGGATGACGATGACCGGATAGGTCATCGCGCTCTTCACCTTGGACTTGAGCTTCTCGTTCTTCTCCCGGTACGCCGCGAGCCGGTTGAGGATGGCGTCGAGGATACCGCCCACCTCGCCCGCGGCGCAGAGCTGGACGTAGAGCTCGTCGAAGACCTTGGGGTGCTCCTTCAGCGCGTCCGCGAAGGTGCTGCCCTGCTCCACCTTGCCCTTGATGGCGAACAGCACCTTCTTGAAGGAAGGGTTGTCCATCTGGCTCGCGAGGATGTCGAGGCACTGCACCAGCGGGAGGCCGGCGTCGATCATCGTGGCGAACTGACGGGTGAAGACGAGGATGTCCTTGCCTTCGACGCCGCCCAGGCCAGGGATGGAGATGTCCCCATCCAGCAGGCCCTTCCTGCGCACCTTGACGGGGTTGAGGCCCAGGGACTTGAGGCGCGCGTTGACGGCCTCGACGTCCATCGCCTCCATCTCACCCTTTTTGGACTCCCCGCTCTTGGTCTTCGCCTCCCAGAGGAACTGGGCGGTGACCTTCTTGGGAGCTGATGCCGACTTCACTGCTGGGGCTGCCATGAGCTGGACCTCCGCGGGTGCCGCGCCACTCTAACCGCTGATCTCCGAATCCCGGAACTAACGACCACCCGCTCCCCCGCCTGGCCGCTGCATCCCGGGCAGCGTCCCACCGCCCGTGGCCAGGATGTTGCGCAGCTCATCAGGATCCGTAGAACGCCCAAAGGCCTCGTCCTGGGTGATGAGCCGCCGCAGCAGCAGCGCCGCCAGGGCCTGGTTGAAGGTCTGCATGCCGAACTTCGCCTGGCCGACCTGCATGGACGAATAAATCTGGTGGACCTTGTCCTCGCGGATGAGGTTCCGGATCGCGGGGTTGGGCACCATCACCTCCAGCGCCAGGATGCGGCCAGGGCCGCCCGCCTTTGACACCAGCGCCTGGCTCATGACCCCCTCCAGCACGAAGGACATCTGCGCGCGGACCTGCGGCTGCTGGTACGGCGGGAACACGTCCAGCACGCGGTTGATGGTCTGCACCGCGCTATTGGTGTGTAGCGTCGCGTAGCAGATGTGGCCTGTCTCCGCGATGGTGAGCGCCGCCTCAATCGTCTCCAGGTCGCGGAGCTCACCGACGAGCACCACGTCCGGGTCCTGGCGGAGGATGTACTTGAGGGCCGTCTTGAAGTTCCGCGTGTCCGCCCCCACCTCGCGCTGATTCACGAGGCAGTTCTTGTGCGGGTGCAGGTACTCGATGGGGTCCTCGATGGTCATGATGTGCTCATGACGCTCGGTGTTGATCTTGTCGATCATCGAGGCCAGCGTGGTGGACTTGCCCGAGCCCGTGGGGCCCGTCACCAGGATGAGCCCGCGCGACTTCTTCACCAGCTCCGCCACCACCGGCGGCAGCCCCAGCTCCTGGAACGTCAGAATCTTGAAGGGAATGGTCCGGAACGCCGCGGCGACCGCGCCACGCTGCATGAAGATGTTGGCGCGGAAGCGCGACAAGCCCTTCACGCCGAAGGACAGGTCCAGCTCGTTGTCCTCTTCGAACTTGTGCTTCTGGGCGTCCGTGAGGATGGAGTAGCAGAGCTGCTTCGTCTCCACCGGAGTCAGCGGCGCCGTCTTCAAGGGGACGAGCTCGCCGTCGACGCGAAGCTGCGGCGGAGAGCCGGTGGTGATGTGGAGGTCGGAAGCGCCCTTCTCGACCATCGCCTTGAGGAGCTGGTGCAGGTTGGCCACGGGGGGGATGTCCTTCAGCGGGAGTGCGGTGGGGGAGGTTGATTAGAAGCGGTCCGGGGCGGTGTTTCCCACCACCTCTTCCAACGTGGTGGCGCCGTCCATCATCTTGCGAAGACCGCTCATGCGCAGGCTGCTCATGCCCAGGCGGATGGCCTCCTGCTTCAGCTCCGCGGCGGAGGCGCCGTTGATGACCAGCTCCTTGAGGCCGTCCCAGAAGGGCATGACCTCGTAGATGGCCACGCGGCCCCGGTAGCCACGGTCGTTGCAGTCGCGGCAGCCGACCTTCTCGTACATCGTGAAGGTGCCAATCTTGTCCGGCGGCACACCCGCGTCGATGAGCGCCTGCTCGTCCACGTTCTCCGCCGGCTTCTTGCACGCCGGGCACAGCCGACGCGCCAGACGCTGGGCGAGGATGAGGTTGAGCGACGCCGTCACGAGGAACGGCTCGATGCCCATGTTCAGCAGGCGGCTCACCGTGCCCGGGGCGTCGTTGGTGTGCAGCGTGGAGAGCACCAGGTGGCCCGTGAGCGCCGCCTTCACGCCAATCTCCGCCGTCTCGAAGTCACGGATCTCACCAATCATGATGATGTCCGGGTCCTGGCGGAGGAAGGAGCGCAGCGCCGCGGCGAAGTTCAGGCCGATGTCGTCATGCATCTGCACCTGGTTGATGCCGGCGAAGTTGAACTCGACCGGGTCCTCCGCGGTGCAGATGTTGGTGTCCAGGCCGTTGAGGCTTGCGAGCGCCGAGTACAGCGTCGTCGTCTTGCCCGAGCCCGTCGGGCCCGTCACCAGCACCATGCCGTAGGGCCGGTCGATGGCCTCCTTGAACCAGGCCAGCGGCTGCGCGTCGAAGCCCAGCTTCGTCATGTCCAACTGGAGGTTGCTCTTGTCGAGCAGACGCATCACGACCTTCTCGCCGAAGAGCGTGGGACACACGCTCACGCGGAAGTCCATCTCCTTGCCGCCGCCCATCTTGATCTTGATGCGGCCGTCCTGCGGCAGGCGCCGCTCGGAGATGTCCAGCGAGGCCATGATCTTCAAACGCGACGTAATCGCGTTGCGCAGCTTCATCGGCGGGCGCATCACCTCGTACATCACACCGTCGATGCGGAAGCGGACGCGGAAGTCCTTCTCGTACGGCTCGACGTGGATGTCGGACGCGCGCTTCTTGATGGCGTCCATGAGGATGAGGTTCACCAGCTTGACCACGGGCGCGTCGTCCGCGGCCTTGGCCATCTCATCGATGTTCTCCGTCTCCTCCTTGGTGACCTCGATGTCGTCATCGACGTCGCCGACGATGTCCTCCAGCGACGGGCCCTTCTCCGCGTAGTAGCGCTCGATGGCCTCGCGGATGGAGACCTCCGAGGCGACCACCGTCTCGATGTTGTAGCCGGTGAGGAACTTCAGGTCGTCCACCGCGAAGATGTTGGACGGGTCGCACATGGCCACGATGAGCGACGGCCCCGCGCGGTTGACGGGCACCACCAGGTGCTTCTCCGCCACCTCCTTCGGCACCAGCTTGATGATGTCCGGCTCGACGTCGAAGTCCTTCAGGTTGATGGCCGGCACGCCGTACTGCTTGGAGAGGAAGTCGGTCAGCTTCGACTCCTCGATGGCGCCCGTCTTGACGAGCGCGGTGCCGATGCGCGTGCCGTTCTTCTGCTGCTCTTCCTGGGCCTTGCGCAGCTGCTGCACGGAGATGAGGTTCTCGCGAACCAGCAGTTCACCGAGTCGACCGGACATTCGTTGATGCCTCTTCCTTGTAGAAGAAAGAAACGGGCGGGGGCCCGCCTCCGAGCTCAAAGACGCGGGAGCGGTGCCCGGGTGACTCACACCCCATGGCACGGTTCCTGATTGCGAATTAGAGGGGAGCCGCGCGCGCGCGTCAAGGCGCCCTCGCCTGCTCCCCTGCTCTCACAACCCATTGAACGGACACGGGAAAATTGCTCAGCCCTCCGCGCGAGCAATCACGGCGCGCGCGGCCTCCACGTCACGCTTGATCTGCCCCGTCAACTCCACCACCGAGCCGAACCGCTGCTCGGGGCGCAGGCGCTCAAGGAACTGCACGCGCAGCTCCTTGCCGTACAGGTCGCCGGTGAAGTCGAGCAGGTGCGCCTCGATCGTCACCTCCGTGCCGCCAAAGGTGGGCTTCACACCGATGTTCGCCGCGCCGCCATGCCAGGTGCCTTTTGACTCGCCCGGCAGTTGGACGCGGATGGCGTAGACTCCCGGTGCGGGGCGCAGCTCATTCTGCGTGTCCACGTTCGCCGTGGGGAAGCCGATGCCCCGTCCCCGCCCCGCGCCCGTCACCACCGTGCCGTCCAGGTCGAAGGGACGCCCCAGCAGCCGCCGCGCCGCGGACACGCGCCCCTCCAGGATGTACTCGCGCACGCGTGACGACGACGCCACCACGCCATCCACCGTGACGGGCGGAACCACGTGCACCGTCGCCCCGCGCCGAGCCGCCGCCTCGCGCAGCGTCTCCACGGTGCCGCGCCGGGCCGCGCCGTAGGTGAAGTCGCTGCCCACCACGACGTGCGCGACGCCGAGCGCGTCGAAGAGCGCGGCCTCGAAGTCCGCGGGCGGCGTGCGCGCGTATTCGCGCGAGAAGGGCTGCACCACCGCCGCGTCCAGTCCGCACGCCTCGAACAGCTCCAGCTTGCGCGGCAGCAGGGTGATGAGCTTCGGCGCCAGCTCCGGCTGGAGCACCTTGCCCGGGTGGGGATTGAAGGTGAAGGCGGCGGCCCGCCCGTGGCGACGCGCCTCCGCGAAGAGGGCCTGATGGCCCACGTGCACACCGTCGAAGTTGCCCAGCGCGAGCGCCTGTCCGGCCAGCGCTCGGCCCGCGTCCGCCACCGCAGGGAAGACCTTCATGGGCTCCCGTATACTCCAGGCCTCGCGTTTTTCCCTGGCCAAACCCGTCGTCGCCATGGTTGGTGGCGCCCGCCCATGACCCGTCCTCGCCTGCTCCCCGAGCCCGTCGGCCTCAAGTTCGTCACGCTGGAGACCCCGCCGGACTGGGACGCCGAGTTCGGCTTCAGCGGACCGCTCGAGCTGGAGATCGGCTCCGGCGTCGGCGGCCACGCCTTGGAGTACTGCCGCCGCCACCCCGAGGTGCGCTTCGTCGCCTTCGAGTGGCGCAAGAAGTACGCGCGCGACACCCAGGACCGCGGCGACAAGGCGGGCCTGCGCAACCTGCGCGTCATCGAAGCCGATGCCCGCTCCATCGTGCCCCGCATCTTCGCGCCCGGCTCGCTCGCCGCCATCCACCTCCAGTTCCCCGACCCCTGGTGGAAGCGCTCCCACGCCAAGCGCGCCGTGATTCAGCCCGCGTTCGCCGAGCTGCTGTACGGCAAGCTCGCACCGGGCGGACTCTTCGACATGCGCACCGATGTCCAGGACCGCGGCGTGACGATGCTCACCATCCTGGAATCCGCTGGTTTCAAGAACCCCCTGGGTTCAGGCGTTTTCCATCCTTATGACCCGGAGGAGGTGCCCTCCACGCGTGAGCGCCGCTACCTGGCCAGCGGCGAGCCCGTGTACCGGGCGCGGCTATTGAAGCCTGCCTGACGTCGGCGCCACGGGCGCTCGCCGAGCCGCTTGCATCCCAGGCACGGGCCGTGAGAATGGCGGGCAACCCCGCACCGCGGGATGACCGCACCGGGGGCGAGACATTCATGGCGGATGGCGAACGGAAGAGGACGCTGGAGGTCGCCCGCCGTGCCCCGCTCGGAGGGGAACTCAGTGGCCGCACGGTGCTCATCGCGGACGATGACCCGGTGCATGTCCGGCACGTGCGCGACGGCCTGGCCCCTCACGGGTACGTCTTCACCGAGGCGCATGACGGTGCCCAGGCGCTGTCCGCCATCCGGGAGTCCCGCCCCGACCTCATCCTCATGGACGTGGAGATGCCGGGGCTGGGCGGCGTGGAGGTGTGCCGCATCGTCAAGGCGAACGCGGGTGAGGACGGCTTTGGCTTCATCCCCGTGATTCTCATGACGGCCCGGCAGGCCGCGGGGAAGGTGGAGGGGCTGGAGCTGGGGGCGGACGACTACCTCGTGAAGCCCTTCGACATGCTCGAGCTGTCGGCCCGCGTGAAGTCCATGCTGCGGCTGAAGGCGCTGCAGGACGCGCTGGTGGAGAAGAACCGGGAGCTGGACCGCGCCAACAAGGAGTTGGCGGCGCGGCGCGAAGAGCTGCTGACGCTCACCCGCACGGATGCCCTCACCGGCCTGTCGAACCGGCGCGCCTTGGAGGAGCGGCTGAATGACGAGTTCGCCCGCTCTCGGCGTTATGGGGCGCCCCTGTCCCTGGTGATGCTGGACATCGACCACTTCAAGCGCATCAACGACAGCTTCGGGCACCCCTTCGGGGACCACGTACTGAAGGCCGTGGCCCAGACGGCGCGGGCGCGGCTGCGGGAGGTGGACCTGCTGGCGCGCTACGGCGGCGAGGAGTTCATCGCCCTGCTCCCGGAGACGGGCCCCGCGGACGCGCTCCGGGTCTGCGAGCGGATGCGCGACGCCATCGCCGCCCTGGAGCTGGAGCATGTGGGGGGGAGTGGCAAGCCGCAGTGCGTGCGGCTGACCGCGTCATTGGGCGTGGCGACGGTGCCCTCGGGCGACCTCCCGAGCGTGGAGGCGCTGCTGCGGGCTGCGGACGCCTGCCTCTATGCGGCCAAGGGAGCAGGCCGCAATCGCGTCCATCAGCACGCCGCGTGACATGTCCGAACCTCGGGCTTTCCCCCGGCGACGCTTTGACCTAAACCCCTGTCCCCATGCGTCTCTCCGCGACGATGCCCTGGCTGGTAGCGCTGGTCCTGGTGCTGGGCCTGGGTGGCTGCAACCGGCCGCGCTTCGGCACCCCGCAGGACGCCTACACGTCCTTCCACCGGCTGGTGAAGCGAGGGGAGCTGCAGCAGGCGTGGGGCGCG
>NZ_JABXEP010000107.1:0-29485 GCF_013372605.1 Myxococcus sp. AM009 | reverse complement strand
CCGGGCCGTCCATGCCCAGAATTCCGCGCGTCCGGGTGACCCTCAACGCAGGCACCAGCGCTCCACGCCTGCCCCCAGTCTACTGGCCCCCTGCGGCACGCTCACGCACGCTCGCCGAAGGGACACGAGGAAGCTGCCCTTCACCGGGCCCTTCAGGTAGGTGATGTCCCAGCTCCAGACTTGGCGGGGCCCGGTGGCGAGGTGCTCGGCCCGAGGCCTGGGCACAGGGGCCTTGGCGCGGCCGCGGTGGGCCAACTGGCCCGCTTCACGCAGCACCCGGTAGAAGCTCGCCTCGCTGGCCACGTACTCGCCCCTGTCCGCCAGCCTGGGGACAATCTGCTTGGGCGAGGCGTCCCGGAACTCCTCGCTGTTGGCCACCGCCAGGATGCGGCGTCGCTCCACCTCGGACAGCCGGTTGGCCGGCCGGGTATGCGGACCGCACCGCCTGTCCTCCGCCGTGGCTGGCTTCCTCCAGCGCTGAATGGTGCGCGGGGCGACTCCGAGCCGAGCGCAGATGGCCTCCAGACGCACGCCCTTCTCCAGCGCCTCGTCGACGAGCGCGAGCGTCATTTCTCGCACGTCTCGTCCGCTGCGTCGTCCTCGTCGCCCGAGTCCTTCTCGTCCCAACCCATCGCCTGAAGTTTTTTTTCGAGCACCAGCAGAGCGGCCGCCTCAGCCAGCGCCTTCTCCTTGCGGCGCAGCTCGCGCTCGAGCTCCTTCACTCGCTTCTCCGAGACGGCCATCCGTCGGCGCTGGCCGGCAGTCAGGGCCCCGGACGCGGCCTCCTTCGTCCCCTGGGCGAGGGCGCCAGCGGCAGCCGCGCGCCACTCCACCAGTTGCCCCTCGTGCAGCCCCTCCCGGCGCAGCAGCGCTCCCAATGTCTCGCCCGCCAGTCCATGCGCCTCCGCCAGCACGCGCAGCTTCTCCTCGGGCGTCCACTTCTTGGGGCCGACGGGCTTCTCCTCGGACGGGGGCGTCATGGCCGCTAACTTATTCGCCTCCCGCAACCACTGCGACAGCGTCGGCTGGGAGACTCCCACCTGGCGGGCCAACGCCGCAGCACTCACTGCGCCGGGTCCCACCATCCGCTTCACCATCTGCGACTTGAATGCATCCGTGTACGACACTGCGTCCTGCCTGCTCTCGCCCCCATGGCGTGGTCATCCCGGCCGGTCAGCCGAGGCGACAACTTCCCTGACACAGGGGGCGACCGCCCAGCGGTGTACAGCGCCCGCTGAGCGGCTTGTGCTCAACGCCTTCCGGCATCACGGCGAGCGGGACCATGGTCTGGCGTGGTATGCCATCTGGGGGCAGAAGTGCTCAACGCCTTCCGGCATCACGGCGAGCGGGACTTCCAACACGCGGTACGTCCGAATCAAGCCCTACAAGTGCTCAACGCCTGCCGGCATCACGGCGAGCGGGACCACCCGCGCTTCGAGGCATCCGCGAGTTCCGCCGGAAGTGCTCAACGCCTTCCGGCATCACGGCGAGCGGGACGATTTGCGCCTGCGAAATGGCCATGAGGAGAGGCGTGCTCAACGCCTTCCGGCATCACGGCGAGCGGGACTTCTCCCTCCCCATCGGTAAGTACCAGATTGACGGGTGCTCAACGCCTTCCGGCATCACGGCGAGCGGGACATGGACAGCTCGTCCCTCCCGACGGGCCTCGCGTCCCCCTCGTGCTCAACGCCTTCCGGCATCACGGCGAGCGGGACCCCAAGCGCCGAAGAGCAAGTTCTCCGGCATGCCGTGCTCAACGCCTTCCGGCATCACGGCGAGCGGGACGCTACGTAGTAGTAAAATAACATACATGCCAGATAAGTGCTCAACGCCTTCCGGCATCACGGCGAGCGGGACCCGAAGCCGCCGCCACCACCGAAGTTCACGAAGAGGTGCTCAACGCCTTCCGGCATCACGGCGAGCGGGACACAACGCCACGCCGAACAGCGGCGCCCTGTCCTCCAGGTGCTCAACGCCTTCCGGCATCACGGCGAGCGGGACCATGGTCGGCACCCTTACCGGGTTGGCCTTGATTATGTGCTCAACGCCTTCCGGCATCACGGCGAGCGGGACGGTTGGGTGGCTGACGAAGAAGCTGTTCGAGGTGTGCTCAACGCCTTCCGGCATCACGGCGAGCGGGACCGTGCGCCTTCCGCATGCGCGGCGGCACAGCAGTGTGCTCAACGCCTTCCGGCATCACGGCGAGCGGGACGGAAGAATCCGCACGACGAGAACATCGACGGGAACAAGGTGCTCAACGCCTTCCGGCATCACGGCGAGCGGGACCGGGATGGCGAAGTAGGCGCGGCGCGCAGCGTCGTGTGCTCAACGCCTTCCGGCATCACGGCGAGCGGGACCGGGATGGCGAAGTAGGCGCGGCGCGCAGCGTCGTGTGCTCAACGCCTTCCGGCATCACGGCGAGCGGGACTGGGACCTCGTTGTGGTGGACGAGTGCCAGGACATGAAATGCTCAACGCCTTCCGGCATCACGGCGAGCGGGACCGTGCCCGCGCCGGGACGGGCAAGACGACCACCATGTGCTCAACGCCTTCCGGCATCACGGCGAGCGGGACGGCGCTGAAGCCGAGCCCTCTTCACATCCTTCTCAATGTGCTCAACGCCTTCCGGCATCACGGCGAGCGGGACCGAGGGCAACAGCGCCCTCCTCTCGGCAATCATCGCGTGCTCAACGCCTTCCGGCATCACGGCGAGCGGGACCCTTTTCGGTCATGATGATGTTCCCAGCGCTCCACGTGCTCAACGCCTTCCGGCATCACGGCGAGCGGGACGGGGCGGCGCCGCTCCTCGCGTAGGCACGCGCGAGTGCTCAACGCCTTCCGGCATCACGGCGAGCGGGACCGCTTGTGCAGCGATGGCACGACACTGGCGCCTTCGGGTGCTCAACGCCTTCCGGCATCACGGCGAGCGGGACCTGGAGCCTGGAGTACGAGCCCCCGAACCAGCGCTCGTGCTCAACGCCTTCCGGCATCACGGCGAGCGGGACTGAACGGCATCACGAAGACGAAGTTCGCACCGAGGTGCTCAACGCCTTCCGGCATCACGGCGAGCGGGACTGAACGGCATCACGAAGACGAAGTTCGCACCGAGGTGCTCAACGCCTTCCGGCATCACGGCGAGCGGGACGTCGCTCTGACGGCTGTGTGGGCCCCCCTGGCAGACGTGCTCAACGCCTTCCGGCATCACGGCGAGCGGGACCACGATGAGCGCGCTCAGGTTCAAGGCACTCCCGGGTGAGTGCTCAACGCCTTCCGGCATCACGGCGAGCGGGACCCTGTCTGGGGACGAGTTCTCCTGGCTGGTGGGGTTCGTGTGCTCAACGCCTTCCGGCATCACGGCGAGCGGGACCCGCTATCAGGTGTGCGCCGGGATGACGCTGCGTGACGTGCTCAACGCCTTCCGGCATCACGGCGAGCGGGACGCGCGGCGAATCTCTACTCTGGGCACCCACCCACCAGGAGGTGCTCAACGCCTTCCGGCATCACGGCGAGCGGGACCTGCGTTGCTCACTTGGCCTCCTTGGCCTGTCCGTGTGCTCAACGCCTTCCGGCATCACGGCGAGCGGGACCACTACGACGCTCGCGTTTACGTGTCCGCGTTCACCTCGTGCTCAACGCCTTCCGGCATCACGGCGAGCGGGACTGGTTGCTGTGGCTGGCAGGGCGGGCGGGGGTAGACCGGTGCTCAACGCCTTCCGGCATCACGGCGAGCGGGACACAACTCCGTCAGTGGTTGCTGCGTGGGGTGCTGGTGCTCAACGCCTTCCGGCATCACGGCGAGCGGGACCCCACCACTCGCGGCGGGACGCGCTCTCGGGGTTTCCGGTGCTCAACGCCTTCCGGCATCACGGCGAGCGGGACTGCATGGTCAATGAGGGGATGCGCCTGGAGAACCCGGTGCTCAACGCCTTCCGGCATCACGGCGAGCGGGACCGACGCGATTTGCAACGACTTTGACCTTCTTGCGGCGGGGTGCTCAACGCCTTCCGGCATCACGGCGAGCGGGACTGCTCCTCTTCGAAATTCTGGACGTGCGACATGGCGAGTGCTCAACGCCTTCCGGCATCACGGCGAGCGGGACTGTGCAGTACCTGCTTCAGCATGGGGCTGGATCTGTGCTCAACGCCTTCCGGCATCACGGCGAGCGGGACGTCCGGGAGGCCATCGACCAGCTTACCCAGGGCGTGTGCTCAACGCCTTCCGGCATCACGGCGAGCGGGACTCAGTGACGGGCCCCTGCCGCACCAGCGCCCGGAAGTGCTCAACGCCTTCCGGCATCACGGCGAGCGGGACCATTCCGGAGATTGTCCGCAAGCAGGTGTCCACCTGGTGCTCAACGCCTTCCGGCATCACGGCGAGCGGGACTAACAATTTCACCCACGCAGCACATCCGAGGAAGCGTGCTCAACGCCTTCCGGCATCACGGCGAGCGGGACCCCGGATGTTTTGGAATTCCCTAGCTTCCAGCGGTGCTCAACGCCTTCCGGCATCACGGCGAGCGGGACCGGACACCTACGTGCCCTGAGGTGGACCTTGCCTACTTGGTGCTCAACGCCTTCCGGCATCACGGCGAGCGGGACGCCCTAGGCACGATTGGAGTTGGTAGCTCCAACGGGTGCTCAACGCCTTCCGGCATCACGGCGAGCGGGACCTACCTCGACGCAGCGACGCTCTCCGCGTGGGAGGTGCTCAACGCCTTCCGGCATCACGGCGAGCGGGACCGGCGGCGGCTGGAAGACGTGGCCCAAGAGCTGCCCGTGCTCAACGCCTTCCGGCATCACGGCGAGCGGGACGTCCGGGAGGCCATCGACCAGCTTACCCAGGGCGTGTGCTCAACGCCTTCCGGCATCACGGCGAGCGGGACTGTTCCTCAACATCATCCCCCTGGGCATCTTCACGTGCTCAACGCCTTCCGGCATCACGGCGAGCGGGACCCTCGGCAGCTTCCCCCCGTGAGGCAACAGTGTCTCTGTGCTCAACGCCTTCCGGCATCACGGCGAGCGGGACTGCTTCTGTGCCCCCAAGGCCTGTCACGGGGACGTGTGCTCAACGCCTTCCGGCATCACGGCGAGCGGGACTTGGATGGATTTTGACTATCAAGGAATCGTTGGTGCAAGGAATCGTTGGTGTTGTGCTCAACGCCTTCCGGCATCACGGCGAGCGGGACGAAGGTCAAGGCCCTGCGCAAGATTGTTCGTGACGCGTGCTCAACGCCTTCCGGCATCACGGCGAGCGGGACTTGAATTCCGGTGGAACGATCGGGCCGAGTCGTGGTTGTGCTCAACGCCTTCCGGCATCACGGCGAGCGGGACCGAGGACGTCGTCCGCGACGGCCACGGCCTCCGTGTGCTCAACGCCTTCCGGCATCACGGCGAGCGGGACGCACCACGGCGACGATCTCGTCATGCGTCGTCGTCCGTGCTCAACGCCTTCCGGCATCACGGCGAGCGGGACTTCGCCGGGCTGCCCTGGGACGGCTTCGTCGACGGTGCTCAACGCCTTCCGGCATCACGGCGAGCGGGACGGGGGAGTCCACCTTCGGGAAAGCGATGACGCGCGCGCTGGTGCTCAACGCCTTCCGGCATCACGGCGAGCGGGACGCGGCCCTGCCCGCGTGGCGTGCAGCCCTGGCCGAGGGTGCTCAACGCCTTCCGGCATCACGGCGAGCGGGACCCCACCTGCTATCTCGATCTTGAGACTCTGTGCGTGCTCAACGCCTTCCGGCATCACGGCGAGCGGGACTCAGACAACCTATCTCCTGCATGAGAAGACGGGAATGTGCTCAACGCCTTCCGGCATCACGGCGAGCGGGACTGGCCAGCCGTACCTGACGCAAAAGCACCTTGAGTGCTCAACGCCTTCCGGCATCACGGCGAGCGGGACGTCGTCGGGCTCAAATCGCGGAGATGATGAACGAGACGGTGCTCAACGCCTTCCGGCATCACGGCGAGCGGGACGGCGCGTCGGAGGCAACAAGCACCGCGCGCTGGTGCGGGTGCTCAACGCCTTCCGGCATCACGGCGAGCGGGACCACGCCAACCCATCAGCCCCCTCTCAACCAAACTCCGTGCTCAACGCCTTCCGGCATCACGGCGAGCGGGACCTAATCACGCTGGAATCTATCTCGGGGGGGGACGTGTGCTCAACGCCTTCCGGCATCACGGCGAGCGGGACTCACTCGCAACACCAACCCAAGAAGGAAGCTATTCGTGCTCAACGCCTTCCGGCATCACGGCGAGCGGGACCGGATGAGCCAGCAGGACCTGGCGGAGAAGGCAGGGTGCTCAACGCCTTCCGGCATCACGGCGAGCGGGACATGAGCGCGAATTCATCAGCCCCGTGGGTGATGGGTGCTCAACGCCTTCCGGCATCACGGCGAGCGGGACTCGCGGGATCGAATGACTCGATCGCCCCTGGCAACGAGTGCTCAACGCCTTCCGGCATCACGGCGAGCGGGACTTTGAGCGCCCAGGGACACTGTGCCGTGGTCGAGATGTGCTCAACGCCTTCCGGCATCACGGCGAGCGGGACCGCCCTTCGCGGCGTCGTAGGCGGCGAGCAGCTCGGTGCTCAACGCCTTCCGGCATCACGGCGAGCGGGACGTGTCTCGCTGCTGCCTTCGCCACTGAGAAGGCCAAGTGCTCAACGCCTTCCGGCATCACGGCGAGCGGGACACGTGGGGGAGAGCAGAGGTAGCGGCCGGGCCCTAAAACGGTGCTCAACGCCTTCCGGCATCACGGCGAGCGGGACTGCTCAGTGAGACAGTGTTTCAATCAATGGAAGAGTGCTCAACGCCTTCCGGCATCACGGCGAGCGGGACATATTGGAATTAGATCCAAGTCCCTTGTACTTAAGGGCGTGTGCTCAACGCCTTCCGGCATCACGGCGAGCGGGACACTGTTGGACAGTAAAGTTCCCCCCACGGGAGCAAGGTGCTCAACGCCTTCCGGCATCACGGCGAGCGGGACGTCCTTCTGGGCGGTCTCGCTGGCCTCCCAGCCGGTGACGGGCTCCTGTGCTCAACGCCTTCCGGCATCACGGCGAGCGGGACCCGGTCGCGAAGATGAGCAGTGGGACTCACAGACGTGCTCAACGCCTTCCGGCATCACGGCGAGCGGGACTTCGTCGCGGTAGCAAGATTCAAATTGGTGGTGCGGTGCTCAACGCCTTCCGGCATCACGGCGAGCGGGACTGGCCCAGCAGGTCTTCCGAGAAGACTTCGTTAAGTGCTCAACGCCTTCCGGCATCACGGCGAGCGGGACCTTCAACGAGTACGGGGGCGGGACACGGTACGACTCGGAGTTGTGCTCAACGCCTTCCGGCATCACGGCGAGCGGGACTCGTGACGCTGGCGGTATACGGAGGCTGATTTGACCCGTGCTCAACGCCTTCCGGCATCACGGCGAGCGGGACGATGGATGCGCGGCTCATTGAAGGCATCATGCCGAAGCGGTGCTCAACGCCTTCCGGCATCACGGCGAGCGGGACCGAGGGCCACGTAGAGGACGTCCGTGCCCTCATGGGCGTGCTCAACGCCTTCCGGCATCACGGCGAGCGGGACCTGGACCAGGCGCTCTCCGTTCCGGAAGCGGCGTCGTGCTCAACGCCTTCCGGCATCACGGCGAGCGGGACTGAACTTCGTGCGGTTGGAGGCGATGGTCTTGATGGTGGAGTGCTCAACGCCTTCCGGCATCACGGCGAGCGGGACTGCGGAGTCGTTGCGGTTCGCTGGATGGGAAGTCCGCTAGTGCTCAACGCCTTCCGGCATCACGGCGAGCGGGACTCTGCCGCCGCTGGTTCTGGTCGTCTGGGGTCAAATGTGCTCAACGCCTTCCGGCATCACGGCGAGCGGGACCGCGCGGAAGCTCGCGGAGAGGATCGCCCACGTCGTGCTCAACGCCTTCCGGCATCACGGCGAGCGGGACAAAGGGCTCAGCCCGCATCAGCGCACGGGTGAAGGGTGCTCAACGCCTTCCGGCATCACGGCGAGCGGGACCCCTGATGCCGTGCTCTTCCAGCAGTTCGGGGATGCTGTGCTCAACGCCTTCCGGCATCACGGCGAGCGGGACCTGCCCCGTCCCACGTACCACCCGAGGAGAAGAACGTGCTCAACGCCTTCCGGCATCACGGCGAGCGGGACAAGTACCGCGGCGGCACGTCGCCAATCTCCAAGAGTGCTCAACGCCTTCCGGCATCACGGCGAGCGGGACTACTCGCTCAACTATATGCCGGGCGTCCTGGAGCCGTGCTCAACGCCTTCCGGCATCACGGCGAGCGGGACGAGACGGTGGACTCCATCGCCCGCGACCTCGGCCTCACGTGCTCAACGCCTTCCGGCATCACGGCGAGCGGGACGCCGACGCATCGAAGCACGTAGAGACCAGATGGAGTGCTCAACGCCTTCCGGCATCACGGCGAGCGGGACCGGGTACTGCAACAACGACAACGCCCTGCAGTACGCGTGCTCAACGCCTTCCGGCATCACGGCGAGCGGGACGACCCAAGTGCTTGAGAACCACGTCACCGACGGGTGCTCAACGCCTTCCGGCATCACGGCGAGCGGGACCGGCCAGATGCCGTTGGAGGCGATCTGCGTGGAGCGGTGCTCAACGCCTTCCGGCATCACGGCGAGCGGGACCACAGTGTTGTAGTACTCACCGTGTGATTTAGCGTTTGGTGCTCAACGCCTTCCGGCATCACGGCGAGCGGGACGGACCGCATTTATCTGGAGCCATAAATGAAGGCAGAAATGTGCTCAACGCCTTCCGGCATCACGGCGAGCGGGACCAAAGCTTATCCGGGGAGGCTTGGAGAGGGAGGAGTGTGTGCTCAACGCCTTCCGGCATCACGGCGAGCGGGACTTCCGGCATCCTAGGTTCCTCCGAATCCGAGAGGAGTGCTCAACGCCTTCCGGCATCACGGCGAGCGGGACTTCCCCTTCCCGCCGTCGAATCGCTCCACCTGTAGTGCTCAACGCCTTCCGGCATCACGGCGAGCGGGACCCGGTCCGTTCAGCCTGACCTCAAACTACGGCATGTGCTCAACGCCTTCCGGCATCACGGCGAGCGGGACCCTGGAGCTGAATAACATGCAAGGCTTTATCGGAATGTGCTCAACGCCTTCCGGCATCACGGCGAGCGGGACAGTTCCCCGCGCACGGTGCCGAACGCCGTCGAGGTCATGTGCTCAACGCCTTCCGGCATCACGGCGAGCGGGACGAAGTGCGTGCGTGGCAGCGACACGCCCGACCTCATGTGCTCAACGCCTTCCGGCATCACGGCGAGCGGGACGAGCTTCGAGACTCGGGGCCGCCCTGCCACTGGGTGCTCAACGCCTTCCGGCATCACGGCGAGCGGGACAGACAGGAGCGCCATCGTCTCCTTGGGCATGTGGCCCAGGTGCTCAACGCCTTCCGGCATCACGGCGAGCGGGACGGACCGCATTTATCTGGAGCCATAAATGAAGGCAGAAATGTGCTCAACGCCTTCCGGCATCACGGCGAGCGGGACTTCCCCTTCCCGCCGTCGAATCGCTCCACCTGTAGTGCTCAACGCCTTCCGGCATCACGGCGAGCGGGACAGCCCGTCTGAATCTCCCAGCAGTTCCGCCAACTTACCACCCCCCTTTTCAAGCACCTCCCCCACTTTCACCAGGGTTGTGCCTCTCAGGCCCTACCCATAACTCCAAAACCCCTGGAATTACTCAGCTTTTCATCGATCATGCACCTATTCACCTGTCAAAGAGCCTCAACCCCCTGAACTCCCTGGGGAAATCGTCAATTTCCCCGGCACGGGCCGCCGCCACGGCGAGGTGCTTGAATGTCGAACACCATACAACACCCCCTCACCCACCCGTCCCCATCCGCGCGAGCAGCGCTTCCCGTCGCGCTTCAAGCTTGGGGCTCTTGACGAGCGACCGCAACGCCCTGGCCCCAGCCTCGCGAGCCTCGGGCGCCAGGGAGACCAGCCGCGGCAGCCACTCCTCTTCAAACACAGCCAACACCTGCTTCTGCTCCAGCCTGTCAGAGCGCCGAGCCTCTACCCACGCCAGGAACTCCGTCAGCGCGGGCGAGGCGCGCACGGGACGCCGGGGCTGCTGGATGGCGCAGGGCCCTTCCCGCTCAAGCCTGCCGTACCCCGCCGCCGTCTTTCCGCCCACCCCCCAGTGGCGCAGCGCCTCGTCCAACCGCCGCGCGGTCCACGCCAGGAAGTCCTCCGCCTGCGGATCCGCCTCCGTGCCCGGCGCCAGGCTCAGCGCCACGAGGAACCGGCCCCCGGGGCGCACCGACAAGAAGGACACGGGGTTGGGCGACTCATAATCGCTCGGCCAGTCTGCCTTGCCGCCGTACCAGGCGGGGTGATGGACCGTGAGCACGTCCCGGGCCAGGAACGACGGCGCGCGGTCCGGCCCCGTGGCGCGCGCGCTCGGCACCCACTGCGCGTCGTGGAAGATGACCTCGCCGATGTGCGCCTGCTCCGGCGCGCCCTCCTCCCCTGGCACGCCGAAGAGCCTCCGGCGCTCCTCCTTCGCGCCATCGCCGTACACCGCGCGCAGGTAGCCCGCGAGCACGCCCTTCAGCGACGAGCCCGGCACCACGGGCACGCCCCACGTGTGGTGCAGCGTCAGCCCCACCCCGGTGGGTGATGCGTTGCCATGCCCCACCAGCAGGCGGCTCACCGCGCGCGCCGTGAAGCTCGCGGTGTAGGACTGCCGGAGCGCGTCCTCCCAGCGCTTGAACGCCTCCGCGTAGTCCTCCGGCTCGGGGTGCGCCTCCAGGCGGGACAGCCATTGCGCCCAAGGGCTGTCCGGGCCGTCGTGCTGCTTCTCCGGCGCATAGCGCTCGTACACGAGCCCCGCGTGCGCGTTCTCCCCGATGGTGCCCGCGACCCGCAGCAGCGCCTTACGCATCGCCGAGTCCCTCCGCGGGGAAGGTGGCCTGCACCGCGCGGCGGAACCACACCAGCAGCCGGAGCGACTCCCGCGTGGCCAGCATGTACGCGTCCAGCTCCAACTCGCGCACCGCGCCCGGCAAGCCCTTCTCCTTCAAGTCCCGCGAGGACAGCCCCGGGAGCCGTGCCCGCTCCAGGCACCACTCCAGGTCCTTCAACAGGCGCTGAGCGGCCGTGTTGCTCCCGACGTCCCGCTCCGCCAGGAACGCGAGCGCCGCCGCCAGCCCGTCGCGCAGCACCGCCGCCCCCAGGCCATTCACCCGGGGCTTGTAGTCCGCGCGCAGCGCCGGGACCTTGACCTCCCGCACCCGCGCATACGCATCCAGCGCGCGCTGCTGCTCCCGCGTCTGCCCCGTCATCGCGCACCTCGCGCAACCGGAGCGCGCCACGTCAGCAGCCGGCAGCGCCCGCGCCCCACGGTGGCCTTGCCCCCCAGTTGAAGCACCGTGCCCTCGCCGCCGAGCGCCGCGTCCAGCACCGCGTCCGCCGCCAGCTTGCTCGGCGCCGGATTGAAGCTGCCCGTGGCCCCCATCACCCCCACGAGCAGCGTCTCCGCGGGCAGGCTCTCCTCCGTCCAGAGCTGCCCCTTGGCCGCGGTGCCCGTGTCCGGGCAGATGCTCACGCGCGTATCCACCTGCGTGGCCGTCTCCCAGAGGAAGGACATCGTCTCGTCGTCCACCAGCACCAGCCGCTTCGTCAAGAGCGCGCGCTCCTCGGGCTCCGGCAGCATCCCGGCCAGCCCCTGGGCCCAGGCGTCCAGGGCCGCGTCGTCCTCGGGCGTCACCGGCAGGTCCAGGTCCTCCAAGTACACGCGAGGCTCCGCCGTGTCTCCGCCGGACACGACGGCGCTGGTCTTCACGGAGGCCACGCGCGCGCGACGCTGGGCCAGGGGCTCCACCTTCGGCCAGGCGCCCGCCTCCCCGCCCAGGTCCCGCCGCGCGAGCGCGAGCAGCAGGGGCGAGGTCACCAGCGCGAAGGTGCCCACGAAGCTGCGCACCGGCAGGGCGAGCAGCCGCGCGTCCCCCACCACCAGCGCGCCCGCGTAGTCCCCGGGCTCGTCGCCCACCGGGCCCGGCTTCGTCCGCCGAGGCCCGAAGACGGCGTCGTGCAGGCCCCTCGCGTCGCCCGCCTCTTCACGCGGCCGCCGCAGCTCGCGCAGCACGCCCTTGAGGGACGAGCCCGGGATGAAGGGGATGCCCGTGGCCTTCTGCCGCGCCAGGGGAAGGTCGATGACACCCACGCTCTGCCCGGTGCCGACGTGCAGCGGGGACAACGCGTGAAGAAGATAGGGTCGGCTCTCCATGTTCAGGCTCCTTGTCCGTGACGGGGCGGTTGCCACACGCCGGGCAGCACCTGCCCCAGCGCCTCCGCGTGGCCGCCGCCCCAGGAGGCCAGCCACAGCGCGCGCAGCTCGTTCGCGGTGAAGTCCCCACCGCCCTGCTTCTCGAAGAAGTAGACGGCGCCCGCGGGGACCCACCGCCGCGTGGGCCGGGGGCGCCGCCGCACCATGTCCCAGCCGGACACGTCCAGCGGCCGAGGCACCAGCGCGGCGCGCAGCACCACGGGCGCATCCAGCCCCGGCAGCCGGCCCACGTAGCGAGGAGGCGTCCCGTCCACGCGCTCGAAGCCGTCCGGCAACCAGCCGCGCTGGAACTCCGCGGGCGTGGCCAGCACCAGGCGCAGGCCGCGCGTCGTCCGGGCCAGCCCCTCCGGCATGGCGAAGAGGTCCGCGTCCAGCCGCTCCACGTCCGACAGCCGACGCCGTCCGCCCAGCCCCAACGGGCCACGAGGCAGCCCGCTCGCCGGGTCCGGCCACGCGCAGGACACGCCGAGCGCCCACTCCTCCAGCGTGAGGCGCCCCGCCTCCCGCGACTGGACGCGCAGGCACTCCACCACCTCGCGGGAGTGCAGCATCGAGTCCTGCGAGGCCTGCGTCTCCACGTCGATGGCCAGGTGGATGTCCGTGCGCGGCGGCGGCGACTCCCGCTCTGGCGCGGACGCGTCCTGCGCGCCGCGCAACCACGCCACCATCCTGGACTCCGGCCAGAACAGCGCGGACGGCAGGGGCTTGCCGCTCGCGCTCCGGCGGGGGTGCCACAGCGCCTCGCGGGCGTCGTCGTCATCGGGCCCCAGCGTCGCGGCGCCGCCGGGGTGGGGCTCCAGGCGCACCAGCCGCTCCGCGCCCGCCTCATCCAGGACGCGCACCGCGTCGGCGGGCGCGGGCCACATCCGGTGGGCCTGGGTGAAGGTCGTCTCGCCCAGCCCGCGGCGCAGCGCCACGAAGCGCTGGAGCGCCACTGGCGCGGAGTCCCGCTCCCACGTCTCCGGGGACAAGGCGCTGCCCCTGGCCGCCATGACGTCATGCCCCCAGGCGGCGCGCAGGGCGCCTCTCACGGTGGTGGGCAGGGGCCACGGCAGCGAGTACCCGCGCCCCACCTCCGAGGTGTACCAGCCCCGCCCGTCCTTGGCCGACAACCCGTCGCGCGGCAGCAGCGCGAAGCACGCGTCCCTCATCTCGCACCGTCCTTGTCCTGTGCTGAAGCGAGCCCGCGCCCCGCGCGAGCGAAGGTGTCCGCGACCAGCAGCCGCGACGCCCAGCGCTCCAGGGCTTCCCGCGGCGCCATGGCGGAGGACAGCTCGAGCCCCACGGCCTCTGGGGTGAGCGGTGCGGGCGCGCGGCCCGCCTCGGCGCGGGCGAGGATGCGCCGGGCCTCGTCGCGAAGCAGCTCCATCATCCCAGGCGCAGCGGCGCCGTCAGCGGGGAAGCGGCGCGCGAGGGCCTCCACCTCGTGGACCTTGCCCAGGGGGAGCGGCTGCGCGTCGCGCGTGAGCAGCGCCACGTCGGTCTCCAACTGGCCCACGGGGTTGGAGCCCCAGGGCGCCGTCCACAGCCGCTCTCGGCCGGCGTGCTTCGCCACGAGGATGGCCAGCGCGTCGCGGCCCGCCTGCTTCGCGGCGCGCTCCGCGCGGCGCCCCAGGTTCAGCAGCTCGCCCAGGCTCTCCAGGACATGGCCGATGCCCAGCCCCACCGACAGCGTGGGCACCGTGGCCCCCGTGCCTACGAGCGCCCCCTCCAGGGACTCACGGAAGGCGACCGCCAGCGCCCGAGCACACCTGGGCGCGTCCATGGGCGTGACGAAGGCGAGCACGTCGTCCCCGCCCGCGTAGACGAGCACACCCCGGTGCTGCGCCTCGACGAGGGCCCGCGCCTTCCGGGTGAAGTCCGCGAGCGCCTGGGAGACACGCTGGTGCGCCAGGTGTCCGTCAGGCCGCGACGCGAGCGCCTCCAGCGCGCGGCCCATCCTGTCCCCGTCCGCCACCAGGCACGCCACGTAGGGGAAGGGCTCCGCGTCCGCGCCCATGGCCTTGCGCAGCGGCTCCACGTAATCACGTCCGAAACGCGCGGCGGCGGCCCGAGGCTCCGGGACGGCGTATTCCTCGAAGTAGGGCTGCCAGCGCTCGGGGAGCAGCAACTGGCCATCGAAGGGGAAGGCGTCCACCCAGGGCCGCCGCTTCCCGCGCACGGGCTGGAAGCCCCGCGCCTCGCACTCGGCGCGGAGCCGGGCGAGCAGCTCCGGGTGCCGCGCCTCCGCCGCCTGGAGCCAGGCCGCCAACCCGATAGAGGGCACGGGCACGAACTGACCTGGCTGGCCTCCCGCGCGCTTGAGCACGCCGAGCGCGTCCAGCTCCTCGCGCAGGCCAATGCGGAAATCGCGCCAGGGGCCGCCCGCCTGGCGCTCCCGGCGCAGCAGGGACGGACGGGCGCCGTCGAGGCTCGACTTGTGCGTCCCCTCCGGTGGCCGCTGCTTCCACGGCGCGAACTCGCGCAGGCCCCGGCGGGACTCCAGGGCCCGCTCGGCCTCCACCAGCGCGGCGGCGTAGCCCGTGGGTGTGTCTTCCACCGGCGCCCAGGCGGCGTGGACCTCCAGGAAGGTGTCCAACTGCTCCGCGGCCAGCGCCTCCGCGTCCGGGATGAGCAGGGACTGGCACGCCTTGAAGACGCGCGCCCACTCGGCCCGCAGCCGGGACTTCGCCGCCTCCCTGGCGCGCCGGGCCGCCTGCTCCGGCGCGTCCTCCACCAGGGCGACGACCTTGTTGGCCACCCCGGCGCGCGAGTCCCGCGCCTGGTCCGGGTGCGGGAAGATGAGCGTGGCTCCGGACTCCAACAGGGAGACGGCCATTTCCCGGGCCAGGTTCGACAAGACCTGGCTGCCGTACCAGAGGTCCCGCGTGCGGCGGGCCTGCGCGATGTAGCCCTGCACCGGGCCCACCTTGAGGACGAGGACGTGTTTCATGGGCTCACGCTTCCTGGGCCTTGCGGGTTTCCTTCAGCCACATGAAGAAGGCGTCGCGCAGGTTGTCCGCGCGCTGGAGTGACTTGAAGAGGGGCTGGTCGTCCTGGGCACGAAACGCGCGTGCGAAGGGCACGCGGGTGAGCGGGACGGCGTCCTTGAACTGCGTCATGACGACGTGGCCTCCGTTGGGTGTTCCGCGCTCCAGCCACAGCGCGATGGGCTCGAAGCGGCCATCCGCGAGCGGCAAGGCCTTGACGATGAGCGGTGACGCGAGCCGGTCCATCTGCTCCCACTGGCCGCCCACCTGCCGCTGCCACTGGAGCTGGACGTCATCCGGCTCCTTGGGTTGGTAGTCGCCGCCCTCGCGCCGCTTCTGCTGAAAATGGAAGACAATGGGCAGCCCGAAGCCCGCGCGTGGCCACGCCGGCGTCGCCGAGTGCTGTGGGCGCGGCGCGTGGACCTGTGGATAGGCATTGCCCGCGCTTCTGGATTGACGGGACGCCCGCGCGAAGCGGCGAAGCTTGTCGGCCTCGGGCCAGTTGGAGCGGCCCGCGCGCTTCCCCTCGCCAGGGCTCCTCGCCACGCCCAGCAGCCCGGCGTCTCCGGAGGACACGGGCTGCGTGCCCTGACGAAACTCACGCAACCAGCCCAGCGCGGCCAGCCAGGCCTTCTCGCCGTCGCGCTGCCGCGTGCTCGCGCCTCCCTGGAAGAGCTGCGCGCCCCTGAGCAAGGGCAGGTCACAGGGGTGCTCCGCCAGTTCGGGAGAGAAGAGCGGCACGTCTCCGAAGAGGCGCCTCAACGAAGCCCGGTCCGCCGAAGCCGGCAGCCATTGCGTGATGTCGGGGGCCGAGGGCTCCAGACAGACGGAGCCACAGCCACGCCGGGGGCGAGAGCCATAGCCACCGAACAGAATCCAGGCGCGGACCGCGTTGCGCACCTGTGCCATGGCGTCACCTTCGGGCGCGGTCACCTCCAACTTGAAGCGGAGGCCCGGCTTCCAGCGAGGGACATCCGCCTCCTGCTTGCCGTTGCGAGCCGGCCACAGCGCATAGGCGTGCGGGGCGCCGAGGTCGATCTTCCCCGTGTCCGCGCCCGCGGGCCGGACCTCCGTCACCCGGAGCTCCACCTGGGAGCGCCAGGCACGCGCGGCGTCGCCATCAGACGCATTCCCGGCCCGCCCCATGCCGCCCCAGAGTTCCCGCTCCCGAAGCGCCAGCGCCTCCGAGCCCCCCGCGACGTAGGCATGGCCATACAGTGCGCGCCACCAGAAGCGCAGGTGCCCGCGCACGGTGGGGACGCGGATGATGTCCACGGAGGGGAGCTCCGCGCTGCGCGCCACAGGCCCTCCGCCCAGGATGGGCGTGACGGTCTTTAGCGCCAACATGAAGGACTCCAGCCTCGGTGCCGAGGCGGAGCGCCGCCGCAAGTGGCTGGCTTCGGTTGAAGAAGGTTCAGGCAGGTCCAACGAGCGCATGACGCTCCCGTGTCAGCAGAGTGGGCAACAGCGTGAACAAGGCGTGTGAGCACGCACGGTGAGCGTCAGCCCCACCGTGCCTTGCAAGGCGCGCGGCTACCGCGCGCCCGCGAGCCGAGGAGCAACCAGCTCCGGGTGCTTCTCGAAGAGGCGCTCGAAGAGCAGCCGCACGCGGTCCTGGAGCTCCTCGCGGGGAGGCGCCTCCCAGTCCCGGAGCGCCTGGAGCAGGTCCTCCACCCAGGCGCGCGCGTTGTCCAGGCGCACCAGCCGGTGTCGGAAGTAGAGCGCCAACATCACCTCCTCGCGTGAGTCCTCCAGCGACAACCGGACCCGCTGCTGGAAGTAGCTCTCGTGCGGGTCACGGAAGGCCGGCAGCCCCACCAGCTCCACCGTCACCCGCTCCAGCTCCTCCCGCACCTCGGCGTCTGGAGCGCGCAGCGCGAGCTGCGAGAACCGGCACGCGTGGAAGAGCCAGATGAGGTAGCGGCGCAGCCTCCGCTCGGCCAGCTCCCGCACGGGACGCTCGGGTTCAAAGACGCGCAGAATCTCCAGCGAGTTCCAGACGATGGACTCGAGCGTCTTCACCGAGCCCACGTCCTTCACGGTGCCGCCCTGCCTGGCCTTGCGCCACGCCAGCGCCACCTCGACGCCCACCGCGTCCGCGTCGTAGTCGGCGGCCTCCAGCACGAAGCCCGCCCTGCCGATGCCGCGGTAGTTGTACGACGTCAGCCCGCCCTGCCGGACATGGAAGGCCTCGTGGATGAGGAACAGCCGCAGGCACTCCTTCCAGTCCTCTTGCGACTGGAGCCGCTCGCGCAGCGCCCCCAGCCCCAGCAGCAGCTCCCAGTCGAGCTTCCACTTCCCCGCGCCATGGCGGAAGAGCGGCGTGGGCTCGTAGGCGGGGTCGTCCTCGATTTCACTGCGCAGGTAGGCCTGCCCGTCGATGTGCTCGACGAAGGGCTGCTGCTCGGGCTCTTTGAGCCAGGCGACCAGCTCCTTGTGGACCCGCTGGACCTCCCGGAGCACCCGCATGGCGTTGAGCTTGTCGTCCGCGGTGGGGCTCCGAGGCGCCACTGCGCGGACCGCACGAATGACATGAACCCGTTCATAGCCCTGCCGGTCCGCGTTGAAGTGGAGGAGCGTCAGGGGATGCTGCGTGGTTGGATTGACGACCGTGCCCAACGCCGCCGCGAAGCTGACGGGCGCGTCGATGGCCAGGACCACGGACTCAGCGCCATCCAGCCGCTCATGCAGCGTGTCGAGCACCTCCCGGAGCTGCGTCGCCGCGCGCGTCACCTGCCCCGGGTTCTGGACCGCCGTGGGAGACGGCCCCGTCACGGGGCGGAGGCAGACCGTCGTCAGGATGGACGCCTCTGGCAGCCACGCCGCCACCTTTGAACGGACGTTGTCCCGAATGGCCCGCGTCACCTCGACGACCAGCAGGACGTGGCCCCTTCCTCCCTGACGGCCAGAGGGCAGTCCTTCCACCTGGAAGAAGTCCTCCGCCGACGGAGCGGCCATCCGGTCGTACCCCAGCGACCAGGAGCCATCCGGCGCCTGCTGATAGACGCAGACGGGCCGGCGCGGCAGCCGCGAGGCCAGCTCGAGCATCAGCGCCAGGGGCGCGCAGCCGAAGAGGTGGATGGGGAGGTGGTCCAGGTGCAGCTCCGCCTCCCGCTTGAGCAGCGCCGCCGCGAAGCGCTCGTGCTCGCTGAAGGACTCGCTCCAGTCCTGCCCCGGGAGGCTCCGGGCGGCCCGGGCCGCGTCATACGGGTGCAGGACGACGGAGGCCACGTCACGGTCTCCTTCCTGGCCGTACCGAATCAGGGTGTCCCGCGCCGTGGCCTCGATGACGGGCCGGTCCTGCTCGTAGCGCACGATGAGCGCGCGCGTCCTCGGGTTGATGGGGATGTCCTCGCTCCGCATGTCCGCTCCTGGAAGGGGCCTCACCAGAGAGGACGCGAAAATGCGCGGGAGCCCATCGCGGCGCCGTTCACTTTCCGGGCTCCCCCGCGTCAGCGGTACCGGTAGGCCTCGCCAAAGAGCTTCCGGAGCCGCTTGTGCGCCTCCTCCGGGCGCGCGTCGCGCTCGCTCAGCGCCAGCCGCACCTCCCTGGCCGCGCCCTGGAGCGCATTGCGCGCGGCTGTCCGCTGCCCGCCGGTCATCCGCTCGTCCACGTTCCCCCCCAGTCCAGCGGGGTCGCTGCTGGGCCGCTCCACGCGGCCCGCCATGAACGCAAAAAGCGTTTCCAGTCCCTCCAGGTAGCCCGAGGGTGCCCGAGAGAACGCCTCGTAGCTCATCACCTCCAGATGGAACGACCGCAGCGGACTTGAGCCATGCAGCCGGTTCCAGTGTTTCGCGGCCTTGATGAGCGGCTTCAGCTTCTTGCCAGCCCGCTCGTTGGCTGCGGTGCTCAGTTCCTTATGGATGCGCGGGTTGGTGCGAATCCAACGTCCCGTGTCCCCCTCAGGGATAAGGAAGAGTTCCTGCGAGGGGTGCTGGTAGGCGGGGACCACGTCGAACTCGATGTCGCGAGTCGTAAACTCCAAGTGCACCGAGTGCTGCTGGAGGATGGGCAGTTCCTTCTGGCTCCACTCCTCGTGGAGCGCCTTCCGCGCCCGCTTGAGCGCCGCGTCCGGCGTCTCCGGAGGGGTGGACGCTGCCCGCCCCACCACCGTGAAGATGTCGATGTCATGCAGCGGCCGGATGGCGGTGCTCCGGCTGTAGGAGCCCGACAAGAAGGACGTCTCACAGCCGGCGAGCCTCCGGCTCAGCGCCTCACGCACCAGCGTGTGCTGCCTGCTGACCTCGCTCCGCTGTCCCTCCGTCAGCTCCAGCGAGCTGATGAACCGCTCCAATGCCTCACCTACGCTCCACATGGTGGCGCCTCCTGGTCCGTCTCCTCCAGAGGACGCTCCCGGCGCGGAAAAGGCATCGCGGCCGACGTGATTTCCCAGTGGGCGCGGCGCGCTCAGCCCGGACCGGCGGTCAGCGCGAGCACCTCCGCCAGCGGAGGACGCCGCCCGGGCACCTTGTCGAGCATCCGCGCGACCATCGCCACGGTGGCCCGGGACGCGGCGGCCTCCAGCCACTGGATGGGCGGAGGGTCCATCACGTGCCGGAACATCAGCTCGTGCTCGGCCTCGCCAGGGAAAGGGAGCGCACCCGCCAGCATCTGGAACCAGAGGATGCCCAGGGCATAGACGTCCACCTCGGGCCCCACCCGCTTGGCGTTCACCCACTGCTCTGGCGCCATGTAGTGCCGGCTCCCCAACATGGCCTCCTCCGCGGTCGACAGCGGCAATGCGGAGTCCACGCCCGAGGCTTCGGCGACCCGCTTGGCGAGCCCAAGGTCCGCGAGCCGGACGTCCAGCGCGCCGGGCCTGTCACAGGCGAGGAGCACGTTCGCCGGCTTCAAGTCCCGGTGAATCCACCCGCGCGCGTGAAGCAGGGACAGCGCCTCCGCGAGCTGGTGCACGACCCGCGCGCAGTCAGGGACCTCGAAGCGGCCTCCCGCGCCAGCCAGCCCCTGCTCCAGGTCTCTCGGCAGCCACTCCAGGACCAGGTAGGGGTGCCGCGCGTCAATGACGCCAAAGGCCAGCGCGCGCACCAGGTGGGCATGTCTCAAGTCGAGGAGTGACTGCGCCTCCTGGAGGAAGCGCGCCACCAGCTCCGCGTGAACGCCCCACCGGGCCGCGAGCACCTTGATGGCGACCTGCCCGCCCTGGGCGTCGCGGCCTTCGTAGACGTCGCTCGTCGCCCCCACCGCGACCCGGTGTTCGATGCGGTACTCCCCGGCCTGGGTCCCTGGTGGCAACATGGCGGGCGCGCCTCGCTCAAGGACTGATGGCGGGCGTGTACGGACGCAGCCGCGTCACGAAGTCCAGGACCTCGCGCAGTGAACCTGCGCAGTCCGGGTACTCCGCGATGAAGGCCTCCTGGTCCAGCGGCGCTCCCGCGTCCCGTCGGCGGAAATACGCCTCCAGCGCGGCGCTCACCTCGGCTTCATCCTGGAGCGGCCCCCCGTCCTCCCGCATCCGCCGCCGCAACGTGCTCATGCCCCGCTGAAGCAGCGACGACACGGCGGCATGCGACTTCTTCATCTGTTGCGCGGCCTCCTCGACGGTGAACTCCCTCAACCAACAAAGCGAGAAGGCCTCGCTCTGCTCCTGCGGCAGGTGCGCGAGCATTGACAGCAGCCGCCGCCATTCTTCTCGTCGGGCGGTGAATTGGCTGGGTGTCCGCTCGTCGGAGGGAATGGCCTCGACCTCCTCCGCGCCGGAGGCCCTCCCCCCGGGGACGTACTTCGCCTCGCGAGCCTCCGCGCGGACGACGTCCAGGGACTGCGTGAAGACGACCTGCTTGAGCCAGGCAATCCACTCGCCCTCCGTCTGGCCACGGAAGGACAAGAGCTTCTCGAAGGCACGCAAGGCGGACTGCTGGAAGATGTCCGACGGACGCGTGGCCCCCTGGAGCCCCAACGCGGGGCTCTTGGCCGCGTGCCGCTCCAAGGCCTTCCAGCTCCTCCGGAACAACGCGTCCATCGCCGAGTGCTCGCCGGCCCGCGCCCGCTGGAGCAACTCCTCGAACGACGCCTCATCAGTGGATGGCGGAATCATCACGTCCCCCTCTCAACGGCTTCGCGTCTTCACAAGTGAGGGCCTGGAAGCGCACGTCCTCCGGGTCCTGCGCCAGGAATCGCCGCACCAGGGTACACCGTCCCTCACGGGATTCCGCGCGCGGGGCATCCAGACCCAGGGCGGCGGACACCTCCTCGTGCCCCTGAAGCGCGCTGGCCGCCATGAGGGCATAGCGCTTGTTGGGGGGCTCGCCATCCAGCAACGCCTGTCCCAGCCGCTGTGCCTCCGCGTAGCGCGCCTCGGCCTCCCGGAGGCGACCCGCCGCCGCGTGGAGGCGACCCTCCGCGACCAGGGCGCTCCCCAACGGCCAGAGGTAGAACGCCTCGCCGCCCCGGGCCGCGCGCGCGCTCCGCGCAAGCCGCAACGCGCGAGCCACCACCGCCTCGGCCTCCCCCAACGCGCCCTCTTCGATGGCCAACTCACCACGCTGCGCCAGGACCACCGAGAGCAGCGCCTCGTCATAGGGGCGGCCGGTATTCTGGGCGTGCAGCGAGCTGGCGCGGTCCAGGAGCGCCGCGGCCTCGCGGACGCGCCCCTCCGCCCACCGGAGCTCCGCGTGCTCAGACAGGCTCACCGCGAGGCTGCGCCGGACGTCGACGTCGTCGTCCCCAACCTGGAGCTGGGCCTCCATGTGCCGCAAGGAGGCCCGCAGGTGCGCATCCGCCCGCGCCCACTGCCCGCGCGCCATGGCGACCTTCCCCAGCTTGGAGTCATTGAGCGCGAGCTGCCATTGCAGGTCGTCGTCGGCGAGCCCCGCCACCCTCATCATGCGGCGGGCCTCGGAGAACCGACGCTCCGCATCGGAGAGGGAGCCGGCGTAGTAGGCAGCGTCCCCCATGCGGTGCGCGACGAGGACGGCCGCCAGCCGGACCTGGTGCTGGGCCTGCTCGTCCATCGACAACTCATTCAAGGACGCGTCCAACTGCGTGAGCATGGCCCGGCGGATGTCCAGCGTGTGCGCGCGCCGGCTCAGGTCCCAGTCTGCTTGCGCTGAGATGCCGTCGGCCACCTTGACGAGGCGCTGGAGGTTCTCCTGCGCGTGTCGCCGCTCCTGCTCGGCCCGGACCGCGTAGAAGAGGATGGCCAGGCTCGCGAGCGCCGCCAGCCCCATGAGGAGTCGCCGGGCACGGACGCGGCGCAGTGAGAGCCGCTCCGCCGCCCGGAGGAAGTCCTTCGCGCGGGGACTGAGGGCGGGGGTGTCCCAACGGCCCGGTGAGTCGAACCCGCGCCGGTAGTGCTCCAACAACGTCCCGGTGGGGAGCCCCTCCCGCGGCCGGCGCGCCTGCTCCCAGGCATTCGCGACGCCCTCCAGGTCCGACTGCCGCTCCAGCACGACGCGCTCCTGCTCCAGCCAGGACACGAGCGACGGCACCCGGTGCAGCAGCGTCTCATGCACCAGCTCCACGCGCTGGAGGGCCGGGTCGCGCTCCCCGGAGAGCACGATGAGCCGGAGCCCGGGCGGCTCCGCCGGGGACGGGCCCAGGGGGATTCCGGACAACCGGTGCAGCACCTCCTCGGCGAGCCCGTCGTTTCCCGACGCCGCGAGGACGTCCTTCCGGGAGCGGGGCCGCCGGGTATCGGGCGTGCCGCGCCCCACCTGCACCAACTCCAGGAGGAGCCACTTCGCGCGCTGCTTGCCCTCCTCCCCCAGGCGCTCCAGCAGCGCCTCCGCGTCGTGAGCCAGCGCCCCACCGACGCCCCCCAGCCGCTCGTAGTGCTGGTGTGTCAGCGGAGCGCCACCGCTGAGCATCCACATGCGTTGCAAGGTATGCCCCAGCAGCGGGAGGCGCCCGCCCTGGCTCCGGACATCCTGCACCATCCGCTCGGCGAGCCCCTCGCTGAGCCGCAGCCTCGCGCGGCCCGCCATGCCCTGGACGACCTGTGACAGGGCCTCGTCCCCCATGGGCAACAGCGGGAAGCGCGCCGCGGCGTGGAGGTGGTGCGGCAGCGAAGGCATCTGCTCGAGCCGGTGGATGAAGTCGCTGCGCAGGCTCGTGAAGAGCCGCAGCGGCGTCTCAGGCGCGGCCAGCGCGGCCGCGAGCAACGCGTCCATTGCCGCCAGCTCGGCGCTGCTCAACGTGAACAACTCCTCCATCGGCTCCAGGACCAGGAGGAGGCGGCAATCGCTGGGTGTATGCGCCGTGACGAAGTCGTGGAGCGCGACCGGGCCGCTCCGAAGGGAGGCCTCGATACCATCGCGCGTCCCGGCGGCGGCGACGTCCGCATACGCGGCGGCGAGCGCCTCCGCGAGGTGACGGAGCGGCGTGTCCGAAGGTCGCATGGTGGCGATGCGCCATCGCGGCTCCGCCTTGGCGGACAGCGTCTTCAGCGCCGGCAGCAGCGCGGCCTGGATGAGCGAGGACTTCCCGACCCCGCTCGGCCCCTCCAACTGCACCCAGCGCCGGGTGCCAAGACGCGCCTCCTCCAGACGTTCGAGCAACGCCCGCGTCTCCTCCTTCCGGCCGAAGAAGAGCTCCGCGTGCGCCTCCGTGAAGGGCGCGAGGCCGGGGACGGGACACTCGTCCGCATCCAGCGCCCAGGCGCGCTCGAACACGGCGCGGCAACGCGCCATGTCGGGGCGCGCCGCGGGCTGCTTCTCCAGCATGTCCGCGATGAACGACGCAAGCCCGGTGGGCACGGCCGGCGCGAGCTGCTTCAAGGGCGGCGGCGGCTCACGCTGATGCGCGGCGATGACCAGCACCGGCTCCTCCGCGTCGAAGGGTGGACGGCCCGCGAGCAGCTCGAAGAGGACCACTCCCAACGCGTAGACATCCGCGGCCCCATCCACCTTCGCCGCGCTCAGGAGCTGCTCGGGGGCCATGTACCGGAACGTCCCGATGAGCGTGGCTTCGTGCGTGTGGACCTGCGTGGACAGCAGGTCCGCCTGTCCCTCCGGAACCTTGGCGATGCCGAAATCCAGCACCTTGACGCGATAGCCAGACGCCAGCGAGGCGTCCGGGCACAGGAAGAGGTTCTCTGGCTTCAAGTCCCGGTGGACGATGTCCTGCGCGTGGACGTCCACCATGGTGGCGGCCACCTGCGCGCAGAGGGCCAGCGCGGTTGCCATTGGGATGCTCGGCTGCGCTTGCATCCATTGCCGGAGCGACTGTCCCTGCAATTGCTCCATGGCCAGGTAAACCGTGTCGCCGACACGATCACAGTGCAGGATGCGGACGACGCCCGGGTGCTCAAGCAGCGCCAGCGCCCGGGCCTCCTGAAGGAAGCGTGCGACGCGCTGCGGATCCTCCGCCGCGGAGGCAGACAGCACCTTCAAGGCCACCGGGTTGCCCACGCGCTCGTGGACGGCCGCGAAGACCTCCCCCATGCCACCGCTGCCGAGCAGGCGCAGCAGCCGATAGGGACCAAGCTGGGTTGGAATGGACTGGGTCAAGACGGCGGAGCCTGCGCCACAGGGGCATTTTCAGTCCAGCCCTTGAATCGTCCAGGCCAGGGTCTTTCACACCCCGCCTGAACCCGAGGAGTGCCTTGCAGGCGGCCACCGCCCTGCTTCCCCTCTCTGTCCTGGAATCTCGCGCGGGGCCTGAGCGAATCGCATGGGCCGAGTCCCGCATCCATCAGGCACCGAGCCTTTCGACAGAGGAGCGCCTAGACTTGCTCGTGGTACTCGGCACGCTGGCATCCCGCCGGTTCGGGCAGGACAGACTCAGTCACTATTTGAGGGACATCATGATTGATTCACCTTTCTGGGAAGAGCAGCGCGCACTGGAGAGAAAACGAGTCGAGGTGCACGAGCGCGTCGACACACTGTTGACCTTCGCCAACGCACGCCGGATTCCCCAGCCACCCGATGTCGAGGAGCGTCTCTCCCACCTCGGCGCCGCGGCCCTGAAAGCCCTCGTGACCCAGGCAGTGACAGACCCGGACACCGCGGCCACCGAGCTGCGCGCCATCCTCACGGCGCCGCAGCACTGAGCCCGCCCGCTACTCCTTCACCGCGCCCGCCGTCAGCCCGGACACAATCCGCCGCTGGAACAGCACCGTGAGCGCCACCAGGGGCAGCGTGGCCACCACGGAGGCCGCGGCAATCTCCCCCCACGGCTCGCGGTACTCGCTGGCGAACAGGCTGATGGCCACCGGCACGGTGCGCTTCTCCGGCGTGGAGAGGAACGTCAGCGCGTACAGGAACTCATTCCACGCGAAGATGAAGACGAGAATCGCCGTCGTCGCCAGCCCCGGCGCGGCCAAAGGCAGCAGCACCTGCCAGAAGGCCTGGAACGGCGTGCAGCCGTCCACGCGCGCGGCGCGGTAGAGCTCGTCGGGCAGCGCCCGGAAGAACGACGTCAGCACCCACAGCGTCAGCGGCAACGCGAACGTCGCATACGGCAACGCCAGGCCCACCAGGCTGTCCCGCAGCCCCACCGTGCGCAGAATCAGGTACAGCGGGCTCACCGTGGCAATGGGCGGGAACATGCTCACCGCCAGCGCCGCGCTCAGCAGCAGCCCCTTGCCGCGGAACTCCAGCTTCGCCAGGGCGAACGCCGCCGCGGCCCCCACCGTGAGACAGAAGCCCGTGGTCAGCGCCGCCACCAGCAGCGAGTTCAACACCACGCGCAGGAAGGGCCGGCCCCACAGGACGCTCGCGTAATTCTCCAGCGTCAGGTGCGAGGGCCACGGCCGGGTCAGCTCGCCATCCGGCCACAGGCTCGTCAGCACCTGCCAGCCAAAGGGCCCCAGGAAGAAGGTGAGGAACGCCACCACCGCCAGCGCGGTGCCCAGCCCCGGCCGCTTCATCGCGCCGCCTCCTCACGCCCCAAGAGCCGCAGCCACACCGCCGCCAGCACCACCACGCACAGGAAGGTCGCCACCGACAGCGTGCTCCCGTACCCGAAGTCCCCCGAGCGCATCAGCGTCTTGTACGCGTAGATGCTCAGCGTCTCCGTCGTGTTCGCCGGCCCGCCCTCCGTCAGCACGTAGATGGCGTCGAACACCCGGAACGCATCCAACGAGCGGAACAGCAACGCCAAGAGCAGCGCCGGCTTGAGCAGCGGCAGCGTAATCGAGACAAAGGTCCGCCACGGCGAGGCCCCGTCCACCCGCGCCGCCTTGTACAAGTCCTCCGAGATGCCCTGCAGGCCCGCGAGCACCAGCAGCGCCACGAAGGGCGTCGTCTTCCACACGTCCACCAGGATGGCCGCGTGCAGCGCGTACCCCGGCGCGCCCAGCCAGTTGATGTCCTGCCCGGGCAGCAGCCGGTTGATGACGCCGTACTCCGGGTTGAACATCCACGCCCACAGCCGCGCGCTCACCACGGTGGGAATCGCCCACGGCACCAGCACCGACGCGCGCAACAGCCCCCTGCCCGGGAACGCCCGCTGGAGCAGCAGCGCCAGCGGCACCGCGAGCAGCAGCTCCACCGTGACGGCGACGGCCGTGAAGTACGCCGTGTTCCCCAGCGCCGCCCAGAAGCGCGCATCCCCCAGCAGGTAGGCGTAGTTCTCCAGCCCCGTGAAGCGCCGCTCGCCGAAGACGAGGATGAAGCGGTGCATGCTCAGCCACACCGCGGCCAGGATGGGGTACAGCGCCACGCCCCCCAGCACCAGCACCGCCGGCGCCACCAGCAGGTACGCCTGCCGCCGCTCTCGCGCCATGCTCCCCCGCCGGCTCATGGCCCCTCCCCCGTCAGGTGGTCCACCTGCCGCTGCGCGCGCTTCAGCGCGGCCTCCGGCGTGCGCAGCCCGGCCACGGCGGCGGAGAACTCGCTCTGGAGCACATCCGAAATCAGGTTGTAGTACGGCGTCACCGGCCGCGGCTTCGCGCGCTCCACCATGGGCAGCAGCCCGGCGATGAACGGCGCCTCGTCGCGAAGGCGCGCGTCCTGGTACACGGCGGGCCGAGGCGGGTTGCGCGCGTAGTTCAGCGCCAGCACCCGGTTGGCCTCCGGGGACGTGAGGTGCGCAATCAGCCGCGCCGCCAGCCTCCGCCGCGCTGGCGACACATGGGCATTCACGGCCAGCTGCCACCCGCCCAGCGCCCCCGCGCCAGGCGCGCCGCTCACCGTCGGCAGCGGGGCGATGCCCACCTTGCCGCGGATGGGCGAGTCCGGCTTCTGCGCCTCGCTCCACGCATACGGCCAGTTGCGCATGAACACCGCGCGCCCTTCCTGGAACACCCGCCGCGACTCCTCCTCCGAGAAGCCCGTCACCGTCGCGGGCGACACCCCGCGCTCCACCAGACCTCGCAGATACGCGAGCGCCTCGCGCGCGGGCGCGTCATCCAGCAGCACCCGCCCCTCCTCCGACAGCGCCCGGCCGCCATGCCCCCACAGCGCCTCGTACACATTGCAGGACAGGCCTTCGTACTGCCGCCCCTGCCACACGTAGCCCTGGAGCCCGGGCGTCTTCGCCATCGCCTCGCGCGCGAAGCGCTCCAGCTCCGCGTAGGTGCGCGGCGCGCGCGGCACCAGGTCCGTGCGGTAGTAGAGCAACCCCACGTCCAGGTACCAGGGCACCGCGTACGTGCGCCCCTCCACCACCACGGCCTCCACGGGGCCGGGGAAGAAGTCCTCACGCAGCCGCTCGGGCGGGAACTCCGCGGACAGGTCCGCAATCCAGCCGGCGCGCGCGAACTCGGGCACCCAGACGACGTCCGCCACCAGCACGTCGAAGTCCCGCGCCCCGCCCTCCAGCGCCGTGAGGAAGAACTGGTGCGCCAGGTCGGACGCGTTGGGCAGCGCCTCCGTGATGAGCTCCACCCCCGGATTCTCCCGCTCGAAGCGCGCCAGCAGCTCGCGGAACGGCTCCGGCGGCCCCCACAGCGGCTGATACTTGAAGACCAACCGCGTGCGCCCCCCCGCCTCGCCCGACGCGTCCTGCCGCCGGCAGCCCCAGATGGCCAGGCCCACGACGAGGCCCAGCGCGAGCACGATGGTGGAGACGCGTCTCATGCGCGGGCATGACTCCAGCCACACCCCGCCCCGTCAAGCCCGGGAATCCAGGTCGGTCCGCGCGTCAACACCCCGGAAGTCTGGCGCACTGAATGAAAACAAACCTTCCAGACCTCCAGGCGTGTCCTGCAAAACCAATCACGCCCGGTGAGTCATCATGAACCAAGGGAGAGCCACGATTCGCTTGGACGCTGCCTCAGCGGTATTCTCACCCAGGCAGGAACAACTGGGAGGGGGAAGCGATGAAACAGCAGCCTCGGGATTGGCAGTGCGGAGCCCACCGGGCCCACTTCGAGGAGCCGGACACCCTGGTCGCCGAGTTCAACGGCCTCATCACCCTGGACGAGGTGAAGGAGACGGTGACGCTCTACCACCAGACGACCACCGACCACGGCCAGTACTACCTCATCGCGGACATCGGCCGCTCGCAGCTCGAAGCGGCCGGCCGCCGGTACATGTCGGAGAAGGCCAGCTCCGACTGGTTTCACGCCATCATCTACGTCGGCGCCGACATCGTCATGCAGACCTTCGTCAAGGCCATTGCCCTGGCGCTGCTCTTCACCGGCAAGTCGACCTTCGAGACGGTGTTCGTGAAGACGCAGGACGAAGCCCGCGCCTGGGTGGCTCAGCACCGGCTCCGGCTCAAGAGCAAAGCAGGGTAGTGGGTCAGGAATTCCACGCCCAAATTGACAGGCATGCATCTCGCGCTATTCCCTGGTGGGCGTTATGCTCACCAGGGTTTCTGGAGGGAGTGACATGCAGCAACTGGAATGGAAATTCGGTGCCCACTCGGTGCGCTATGAGGCGCCCGACGTCGTACAGGCGACCTTCATCGGTCCCATCGACCTGGAGGAAATCAAGCGCGCGGTCGACGTGTACGGGGAGATTGCCCAGCAATACGGGCCCTACTACCTGATCGCCGACATCGGCCAGTCCCAGCTGGGCGCGGAGCCCCGGCGCTACCTGTCGGAGAACGGCAAGGCGGACTGGTTCAAGGGCACCGTGTACGTCGGCGCGGACGTGGTGCAGCAGACCTTCGGCAAGGTCATCGCGCTGGGCATGCTCTTCACCGGCAAGGCGCGCTTCGAGACGACCTTCGTGAAGGACCACGACGAAGCGCGCGCCTGGGTGGCGCAGCACCGCCAGAAGCACAAGAAGAAGCTGGGCTGAGCTTCCGCCCCATTTCCCCCCCAAGCCCTGGAGCCC
>NZ_JABXEP010000106.1:0-29569 GCF_013372605.1 Myxococcus sp. AM009 | reverse complement strand
CGGTGGCTATGTCGGAGGGGTTCCACCCGTTCCCATCCCGAACACGGAAGTTAAGCCCTCCAGAGCCGATGGTACTTCGCGGGAAACCGCGCGGGAGAGTAGGTCGCTGCCGGATTCTTTTTGAGAAGCCCCCGGTGTCCCTCGTGGACACCAGGGGTTTTCTGTTTTTGGGCCGCTTGGGTTTCGCGCGTCACGTTTGAGATCGAGCGCGCGCTCTACCGCTTCGTCCCCGTTCCTTGAGCTCGCGCGGCCACCGTCACACGGGGACTTCGAGGTTCATGGACAGGCCCGCGTCGAACTCGGGCGCTTGCCGGAGCTGCTCCAGGACAATGCGGGTGCAGTGGAGCGTGACGAGGGGCGTCGTCCCCGGTTCGCTGATCCACCGGACCGCGTCCATCAGGTGGTGGGCTTTCAGGAACGAGAGCACGGCATCCCAGAAGCGGCGTCCCTCGTCGAGCGCGGTCTGGTAGGTGGTCCGGCGGTTCGGGGCCGATGCCGGGATGGCTTCGGCTCCACGCTTCTTGCGCGGCAAGGGCCGGTACGGCGCGGCGCTCTGCCGGGGCATGACGATGGCTTCAATCCACATCGCGTCACCCTCCACACTCCCGGTCCTCGGGTGGGTCTGGGGATTATCGGACATGGCGCGTGCAGGTTGCGCCCCCCTTCAGCTCGCACTCGAGGGTGGGGCCCGCTCGCCCCCATGGCATGCGTTGCCTGTCTCGGGGCTCACGGCTCGCTCGCACTTCAGGCGTGACAGAGAGCGCACGTCTGCTTGCTTGCTGGGTGTGCGCTACGCCAACTGCCTGAACTTCCAAGAGCGCAGGTCTGACAACGCGGCGGAGGGCTCCGGGCGGCCTGCCGTCCGTGCAGCCACATCCTACCTTGTGAGGCATGAAGGCATCTCGTCGGCAGCTCCCCGTCTATGTGCCGCCGCGGACGGTCTGGGTCGTCGGAACGCAGGTCCTGCTGCTCATCTTGTTCTGGTCCGTGCTCCGGGCGCTGTACCCCGTGCTCACGCTCCTGGCGGTCGTGCTGCTGCTCTCCATCGCACTGAGCCCCCTGGTGCGCCGGCTGACGCAGTGGGGGCTTCCTCGCGGCGCAGGTGTGGCCATCGTGGCGCTGGCGCTGTTGGGGATGATGGGCATCCTGGTGGGCTCGTTGGTGCCCATGCTCATCCACCAGCTTCAGGGCCTGGCCCAGTCGATGCCCGCCACGATTGAACGGCTCGCGCAGTCGCACTGGGTGGAGGAACTGGGCGCGCGTTATGGCGTACAGGTCCAGGCGGAGGACCTCATCCGCTTCGAGCCGACGGACGTCGCGGGCCGCATCATCAACGTTCTGTCGTCGACGCTGGGCCTGGTGGCGGGTGGCATCACCGTGGTGGTCCTCACGGTGTTCAGTCTGCTGTTCGGTGAAGACCTCTACGAGAGCGCCCTTCAGTGGGTGTCGCCGCGCCGCCAGCCTCGCGTGCGGCTGCTCGTGTCCCGGATGCGCAAGGCCGTCGCCAACTACCTGGCGGGGACCCTGCTGGTGATGACCATTGGCGGCACGGTCGCCGGCACCATGGCGCTCATCCAGGGCGTGCCGTACTTCCTGCCGCTGGGATTGATGGTGATGCTGATGGGCGTCATCCCCTACCTGGGAAGCATCATCAGCGCGGTGCTGGTGGGCCTCATCACCCTGGCCACCGTGGGCCTCAAGAACGCGCTCATCGCGGTGGCCGTCTTCATTGTGTACCAGCAGATTGAGGCAAACGTGCTGAGCCCCATGATTCAGCGGCGGGCGATCAAGATGAACCCGCTGCTCATCTCCATCGTGGTGCTCTGTGGTGGCGCACTGGCGGGGCTGACGGGCGTGGTCCTGGCGGTACCGCTGGCCGCCGCGGCGCAGGTGCTGGTGCATGAGGTGCTGGGGCTTCGCCAGGAGGCGTGGCAGCGCGGCCATCGGATGGAGGCCACGAAGCGGGAGCCGGGTCGAGGCGCGGTGGAGGAAGGGTTGCTCTTCGCGGGCCCCATGGCGGGACCTCGTCCGACGGCGCCGCCGAGCCCAGAGCCCCCGGCGCCGCCGAGCCCAGAGCCCCCGGCGCACTGAGCGCGAGAGCAGAAGGGCCTCCGGACATGGCGCCGGAGGCCCTTCGCGTTCATTTCGCCGTCACGCCGGGTGACGAGGGGCGTTCATCAACGGGCCGCCTGCGTCGAGCGCCCCTGCACGCTGCGCGACTTCTCCGGCGCCGAGGAGGCCACCGCGGCCGCCACGCCGAAGACGAGGTCGTCGCGGTCATTGTAGCTGCCGGAGGTGCACGCGCTCACGGTGCCGCCATACCGGAACTGCGCGCGGATGGCGTGGGTGCCCGGGGTGGAGCCCAGGTTGAACGTGTGAGTGAACGTCCGTGAGCCGCTCGTGCAGGTCATGTTCGTGGTCAGCGCCGTCCACGAAGGCGCCGAGGCGTTGGTGGTGTAGTACAGGTCGAAGCGGTCCGAGCTCCCCCAGCACCACACCGTCACCTCGGCCGTCACCTGCTTGCCGACGGTGAAGGCGCCATGGTCCACCGTGCGGATGCTCACCCGTTCAACGCTCTCATCGCTGCGGTAGGTGCCGGAGTTTCCGTCCGCGCAGGAGGCGTTGATGGTGTTGGGCTGGTTGGGTTCGGTGCCGCTGGGCATGGTGCCGCGGCCGGCGACGAGCGTCGGCCCGGTGTCGCATCCGCACACGTTGCCGCAGGACGGCGCCCGCAGCGTGGCGTTGTAGGTGGCGGGCACCGGCGTGCAGATGTTGGTGGTCGTGAAGCTGCTCACGGCGCTGTAGGCGCTGGTGCCGCAGGAGTCGGCCGCGCGCGCGCGCCAGTAGTACGGGGTGCTGCTGCTCAGCGCCGGCGTCACCGTCCACGCGCTGGAAGTCAGCGCGTTGGCGCTGGCCACCACGTTGGTGAAGGCCGCGTCGGTGGCCACCTGCACCTGGTAGGTGGCGGCGCTGGGGACGTCGCTCCAGTCGAGCGCCGCGGACGTGGCGACGCCGGTGGCGCCGTTGGCGGGGCTGCTCAGCGTGGGCGCCGCCAGGGCGACGCAGCCGCGCGTGGTGAAGGTGGACCCCGCGGACCACGTGCCCACGCCGCCGCACGAGTTGCTCGCGCGCACGCGCCAGTAGAACTGGGTGCTGGTGGCCAGGGCTGGCGACACCGTCCAGGTGCTGGCCGACAGGGCGCTGGCGCTGGCCACCACGTTGGTGAAGGCCGCGTCGGTGGCCACCTGCACCTCGTACGTGGAGGCGCCCGTCACGTCGTTCCAGTCCAGCACCGCGGACAGCTCCACGCCGGAGGCGCCGCCGGAGGGCGCGGCGAGCACGGCCGTGCCAGGAGCGGCGCAGACAGGCGTGGCGCAGGTGCACGCGCTGGCGGCGCCGTAGCACGCGTTGGAGGACGCTGGGACGATGGAGTAGCAGTACTGTCTGCCGTTGGCGACCTCGCCGTCCATGTAGGTGGTGCCGGTGACGGTGGCGACCTTCGCCTTGCCGAAGTCGCAACCCGCGAAGCCCTCCGTCTTCATCACCCAGTACTGGCTGGCGCCCGCGGACGCGTCCCAGCTCAGGCTCACCTGGCCGTCACCCGGGGTGGCGGTGGTGTTGGCGGGCGCCGCGGAGGGGCCGGCGGCGCAGCCGCTGTTCGTCACCGTCGGCGTGGAGCAGGCGATGCGGTGCCGGTTGTACGCCGCGTAGATGGCGGACATGTGCGGCGTGCCGTTGGCCAGGTTGCCGTCGTCGTCGTCCGCCGCCAGCCACTGCATGTAGCCGTTGGTGGCGCCACAGCCGTCTGACGTGCCCGCCGAGCAGTTGCAGGCGTGCCACGTGCCCACGTTGCCGCTACCCTGGTAGAACGTCTTGTTGCCCACGATGAAGGCGGTGTTGGAGTCGTAGTTGAACGGCGGCGCCGTCAAGTCCCGCGTGACGAAGTCCCAGGCCGCCTGCCGCACGGGCGAGGCCGCGCAGTGGACCTGGCGGCTGCACGGGCCGGAGCCGGAGCTGCACATGGGGCACACGAAGTTCTGCGGCGTGGCGGGGATGTTGGGCACGCTGGCGGCCCAGTCGGCGTCACGCACGCCGGAGCACTTGGTGTTGCACCACGACGTGCCGGAGACCTGCGCCTCTTGCTGGTTGTAGCCCGTGCCGTCCGGCGTCAGGCCGCAGCCGGTGTTGACCGTCTGAAAGAAGCCGTAGCCCACACAGGACGTCTGCAGGCGGTAGATGGCCGCGATGTCCGCGTAGCCCTCCGACGAGTTGCTGAGCGAGCCGTTGGCGTCGAAGTCGTCGATGCCGTGGCCCCACTCGTGGTCGAACACGGCGCCAATCTCACCGGTGTTCCGGCAGCCGCCGCCGCTCCGGTAGAAGTTCACCGAGGAGCCGTTCCAGAAGGCGTTGCAGGTGCTGTTGATGTTGACGTTGGAGAGCAGCTGGCCCTGGAGCCAAGTGTTGGTGGGTAGCCACCCACGGGCCTGCTCGGCCAGCTTGTTCAGCTCGTAGAAGCTGGAGCGGGATGCGGCGGTGTTGCCCGGCGACGTGCCCGGAGGCACGGTGCAGTCGTGGTTGTTGTTCACCCCGCCCAGGTTGAGGTTGCCCGTGGTGGAGCTGACGTTGATGGCGCCGCACGAGTCGCTGATGCGAACGTACTTGCCAGCCAGCGTGGTGGTGACGGTGCCGGAGCTGTAGTTGACGATGCCCGCGCCATCCGTGAAGTTGTTGGGCGCCGCCAGCCCGGTGTTGGCCCATGGCATGGGCGAGTCGGGCTGCATGGTGCCGCACGTCTCGTTGGAGGTGCAGGTGCCGATGTTGGTGGACGGATAGATGCCGCCCTTCATCTGCGCGTCGAAGTAGTGGTTGTCATCCTCGACGGCGAGCACCTCGCCGGTGTGGGCGTCCACCGTCGACTTCCAGCGCTGGTCCCCGCCCGCCTCGGAGAAGCCGTAGGTGTACACGAGCCGGTGCTCGTAGCCGGTGCCGACGGCGCCGTTGAAGGACTCGCCCTGGAGCGCCACGGGGGCAATCTCCAGCGTGGGCTGCTGCCACAGCATCTGGGGACTGGTGTTCAGTCCCACGAAGCCGTTGCCGGACACCAGCGCATCCTGCGGCGCAAGCCGGGGGCGGGTGTCGATGCGCACGTTGGCCCAGGCCTCGGTGCCGATGAGGATGAGGTTGCCGTGGCTGATGGTGGCCGCGATGCGTCCATGGCGCACGGGGACGCCGTTGACCTGCTGGGAGATGTGGACCTGGATGAGGTCGTCGTTGATGCGCGTCACCCGGGGGCTGCCCATCTGCATCAGGTCGACGTTGAACGCGGCCTGGTTGTCCGCGATGAACTTGAAGATGAGGTCACCGACGGCGGCCTCGTCCACGTCCGCGATGGAGCGGCCGATGGACTCACGGACCTCGTCCATGGTGACTTTGTTGTTGAAGCCGTCGCCAGGGATGAGGGGGATGGTGCCTTGCACCGCAGTGGGTGTTCCCGTGCGCGGGTCGACGTAGACGTTGAACTCACGTCCATTGCGTTTGAAGAAGTCATCCCACGCGTCGCCGCCGAGCGAGTTCATCCGCTGGCGGGCCTGCTGCAACGGCAGGTTCTGGATGGGCAGGTACAGCTCTGGCTTGAAGAAGGCCTTGTCGGCGACGGCGCTCTGTCCCTTGTCAGGTGGCTTGAATGCCCAGGCGGAGGTGGATAGGAGCAGGACGAGACATGCTGCTGACACCCGTGTGTGGCGCATGCGTTTCTCCTCTGCGGAACCGCGAGGCACATGTCCTCGCGGCGGCTCCTGCACGGAGCTCGTCAACGCCCATATCGGGTGCGAAAATAAATCTGAATACGTGGGATTCCGTTCGCTATTCCCGAGGAGGGTTTTGAAGGAATAACGGGCCTTAGCAGTGTTCACTGTTGGCGTGTCTGGCGTTCGAAGCGCTGTGCGCAGGACGGGTCCGTATCCCGTCGGATTGAAGTTTTTCATGAGAGCGCGAGGCGACTTCAGTCTGGCCAGATGCGCACCCAGTCATCCTGGATGAGCTTGCCGCTGGCGCGGTCGGTGGTCCCGCTGGCCATGAAGCGCCGGGGCGCGGCCAGCGCGAGGATGCCGGCCTCCACCCAGAAGAAGAGCAGCGCGGCGGCGGCGACGGCGGGCAGCCGCGTGGCCCATTTCCGTGCGGAGACGCGAGTGGCGACCACCATAAGCGGGAGCAGCAGCAGTGGGATGAGCGCGGGAAAGACGGCGAGCAGGCCGCGCGTGTAGCCGAAGAAGGCGACGGTGATGAGGGCCCGGTGCAGCAGCACCGCGGTGAAGAGCGCGAAGCCGCGCCATGCGGGAAGCAAGGACAGCGCGGCGCCCGCGAGCAGCAGCAGCGTGAGCGGCCACTTCATCCATGCGCGCTCCGGCACAAAGACGTCCACAGGGGCCCGGTCGCCGCTCAAGCCCGCGGGCAGGTTGGAGGCCCCCAACCCCAGCCGGAAGCCATCCAGCCAGCGGTCCAGCTTGGCCACCCACAGGCGCGCCGCGTCCGCCGGGTAATCCCTCATCCACGCGAGCCCCTCCGCGTAGCCGTGCAGCAGCAGGTGTCGCTGGGCGGCGTTGGCCACGTCCAGGAAGCCCTCCTGGCCCATCTGGTTGACGCTGTCAGGGGTGAAGCCTCCCGTGGCCGCGGCGTGGTTCGCCATGGCGAAGTTGATGGGGCCGTACACGGTGATGGGGGCCAGCACGGGCAGCGGCTCCAAATGCGGCGTCCGGGCGTTGAGCTCGCGCAGCGCGCGCGCGTTGTGGATTGCCCAGGGGGCCAGCACGACGGCGGTGACGACCAGGGCCGCGCCCCAGCGCAGGGCCAGGGTCCGTCGGGGCGTGGCGCCTCGGTAGAGCCAGGCCCAGGCGAGGAGGAAGGGCCAGAGGTACAGGTGTTCGGCGCGGGTGAGCGAGCCCAGGCCCATGACGGCGCCCAGCAGCACGGCGCCCGTCCACGAGGGGCCCGCGCGGTGCTGGAGCATCAGCGCGCAGGTGGCCGAGAGGAAGAGGACGTAGAGCACTTCATTGCTGTACGTGGTGGACAGCACCAGCCAGCCGAAGCTGCACGCGAACAGGGCGGCGCCCAGCATACTCCAGCCGGTGCCCAACACCTTGCGCCACCACCACCCCGTGAAGGCGACGGTGCCCGCGTTCAGCAGCGCCAGCGCGAGCTTGTACGGATAGGCGCTGCCCTGCGGTGGGCCCAGTACGCGGTAGAGCAGCCCCAGGAGCCACGGGAACAGGGGCGGGTGGTAGGGCAGGGTGACGGGCCCGGTGTGCCCCCGCGCGAGGTCGGCGGCGTAGGCGTGGAAGAAGCGCGCGTCACCGTAGAAGAAGATGGAGAAGGGCCAGGTCCGGTCGGGCGACGCCTGCAGGTAGAGCCAGCGCAATAGCAGGCTGAGGCTGAAGGTCGCGGCGGCGCCCAGGGCCACCGGGTGCCGCCGACACAGCTCGCTCACAGCGGTGAAGCACCTGCGCATGCCACCCCCCGGACGCGTTGCCCGCCACCTTAGCCAGGCGCGAGCACGGCGGCCAGGCGGCGCTCAGCTCCGCAGGGGCGGCTTGCCCTGGTGCGCCACCAGCAGGTCATGCATGTCGTTGGCGTGCTCTTCCTCCTTGGCGAGGATGTCCTCCATCATCCGGCGTGTCGTCGGGTCATGGTTGGCGAAGTAGCGAACCAGCTCCTGGTACGTCTGGATGGCGATGCGCTCGGCGATGAGGTTCTCCTTGATCATGTCCACCAGGTTCTGCCCCTCGGCATACTGGCTGGCGCTGCGGGACAGCAGGCCTTCGGGGTTGAAGTCCGCCTTGCCACCGAGCTGGTTGATGCGCTCGGCGATGCGGAGCGCGTGCTCCTGCTCCTCTCGGGCGTGCTCTCCAAACTCGTCCTTCACGGACTCGCTCTGGATGCCGACCGCGGCGATGTAGTGGTAGGTGTAGCGCAGCACGCACACGATCTCCGTCGCCAGCGCGTCGTTGAGCAGTTTGATGGTGGCGTTGACGTCGCCCTCGTAGTCCTCGGTGATGGCGCCTTCCTCCAGGTGCTCCCGGGCGCGGCGGCGAATCTCGGTGATGTCCGTGAGGAAGGGCTGCTGGACTTCGGCCATGGTGGTCCCCCTGTTCTGGGCTTCGCGCAAAGGTAGGAAGGGCGAGCCGCGAGAAAGCCACCCACGGGAGGAACAGTCCGCCACCACGCCCCGGGGGCGGGCGAGGGCGCGGGGACTCCTTCCGGGCTTTCAGAAAAACGACGAATTTTCATACGTCGGTGGCAGGCTGCGCGCGTTCGTTTCCTAGACTCGGCCGAAGCGGCAGTCGTCCGCTCCGTCTGCCTTGATGCCCGGCATGGAGGGAAGTGTGTCCCACGCAGGTGAGCAGTCCATCCTGGCCATCGACCTCGGGACGTCCGCTGTCAAGGTGGCGGCTGTCTCGCTGAGGGGACGGATTCTGGGCGGCGACGTGGAGCCGCTGGAGCTGTCCCTGCTCCCGGATGGGGGCGCCGAGCAGCAGCCAGAGGCATGGTGGCGCGCCATCGTCCTGGCGACGCGGCGCCTGCTGTCCTCTGGGGCCGTGCGCGCGGAGGACGTCATCGGCGTCAACTGCAGCTCACAGTGGTCTGGCACCGTCGCGGTGGACGCGTCCGGCACGCCCGTGTGCCCCGCGCTCATCTGGATGGACTCGCGCGGTGCGCCGGACGTGAAGCGCGCGGTGGGCGGCTTCCCCTCCGTGGAGGGCTATGACGTTCGCCACCTGATGACGTGGATTCGCCTGTCGGGCGGCGTGCCCAGCCTTTCGGGCAAGGACCCGGTGGGCCACATCCTCTACCTGCGACGCGAGCGCCCGGACGTGTATCGCCGGACGTACAAGTTCCTGGAGCCGAAGGACTGGCTCAACCTGAAGCTGAGTGGCCGCTGCGCCGCCTCGTATGACTCCATCACCCTGCACTGGGTGACGGACAACCGCGCGCTGGGCCGCATCGCCTATGACGACCGGCTGCTGAAGCTCGCGGGGCTCGAGCGGGAGAAGCTCCCGGACCTGGTCCCTGCCTCGACGGTGCTGGGGCCCCTCCATGCGCGGGCCGCGAGCGAGTTGGGCCTGCGCGAGGACGTACAGGTGGTGACGGGCGCGCCGGACATCCTCGCCGCCGCCGTGGGCTCTGGCGCAGTGGGGGACTTCGAGCCCCACCTGTGCGTGGGGACCTCGTCGTGGCTGTGCTGCCACGTGCCCTACAAGAAGACGGACCTCTTCCATCAGATGGCGTCGCTGCCGTCCGCGCTGCCCGGTCGCTATCTGCTGGCCAACGAGCAGGAGTCCGCCGGCATCTGCCTCACCTTCCTCAAGGACAACATCCTCTACGGCCGGGACGCGGAGGCGGGGCCGGACGGTGATGCGCCGGACCTCTACCGGGTGATGGAGGCGCAGGCGGGCAACGTCCCCGCGGGCAGCGACCAGCTCATCTTCCTTCCCTGGCTCAACGGCGAGCGCAGCCCCGTGGACGACAAGTCGCTGCGCGGTGGCTTCTTCAACCAGTCCCTGAAGACGACGCGGGCGCACATGGTCCGGGCCGTGTTGGAGGGCGTGGCCTACAATTCGCGCTGGCTCTTCACCTATGTGGAGAAGTTCGTGGGCCGGCGGCTGGACTCGCTGCGCATCATCGGCGGAGGGGCCCGCTCCGCGCTGTGGTGCCAGATTCACGCGGACGTGCTGGGCCGCTCGGTGCAGCAGGTGGACGAGCCCGTGCTCGCCAATGCACGAGGCGCCGCGTTCCAGGCCGCGGTGGCGCTGGGGCAGTTGACGGTGGAGGAGATTCCCTCGCTCGTGCCGGTCGCCCGCACCTTTCATCCGGATTCGAAGAACGCGGCGCTCTACGACGAGCTGTTCCGCGAGTTCGTCAACATCTACAAACACAACAAGGCCATCTTCGCGCGGCTTAATCGCGCGCGAAGCGCCTGAACCCCCGAGGAGTCCGCCATGGCACTTCCAGACCTGAAGGCGCTGAGCCTGCTCAACCACGTCCCGCCGCGGTTGCTGTCCGCGGCCGAGCGCTACCTCAAGGCCGTTCCGGGCGTGAAGGGCCTGCTCAACCGGGAGACGGGCACGCTGCTGTCTGAACTGGAGAGCGGCCTCAAGCCCTACCGCGGGAAGATGCAGTCGTTCGACCACCTGCCGCCGACGGGGCGCGCGCGCGAGGACGTGCTGCGCGAACTCCAGGCCCTGGAGTCGCAGGAGGAGTACCGCTGGCGCGAGGGCCGCGTGTCCGGCGGTGTGTACAACGGTGACGCGGAGCACATCGCGTTCCTCAACCGCGTCTATGCGCTGCATTCACAGAGCAACCCGCTGCACGCCGACCTGTGGCCCAGCGCCACCAAGTTCGAGGCGGAGGTGGTGGCGATGACGGCCAGCATGCTCGGCGCGGACGTGGCGAACGCGGGTCAGCCGGAGGAGGCACGCATCTGCGGGGCCATGTCGTCCGGTGGCACCGAGAGCATCATGCTGGCGATGAAGACGTACCGGGACTGGGCCCGGGACACCAAGCGCATCACCCGGCCGGAGATGGTGGCGCCCGCCAGCGCGCACCCGGCCTTCGACAAGGCGGCGCACTACTTCGGCATCAAGATGGTGCGGGTGCCGGTGGGCCCGGACTACCGCGCCGACGTGGCCGCCATGCGCAAGGCCATCAACCGCAACACCATCGTCCTTGTCGGCTCGGCGCCCGGCTTTCCGCACGGTGTCATCGACCCCATCGAGGCGCTGTCCGAGCTCGCGCGCAAGAAGCGCATCGGCTTCCACACCGACGCGTGCCTGGGCGGCTTCGTGCTGCCCTTCGCCATGAAGCTGGGTTACGACGTGCCGCCCTTCGACTTCCGGCTGCCGGGCGTGACGTCCATGTCCGTGGACACGCACAAGTTCGGCTACGCGGCCAAGGGCTCGTCGGTGGTGTTGTACCGGGGCACGGAGCTGCGCTCGCACCAGTACTTCACGGCGACGGACTGGCCTGGTGGCATCTATTTCTCGCCCACCTTCTCCGGCAGCCGGCCAGGGGCGCTCATCGCCTCGGCGTGGGCCGCGCTGGTGAGTACGGGGGAGCAGGGCTATCTGGACGCCACCCGGCACATCCTGGAGACAGCGGCGGCCATCAAGCAGGGCATCCGCAATATGCCCGAGCTGCACGTGCTGGGGGACCCGCTGTTCGTCATCGCCTTCGGCTCGGAGTCCCTGGACATCTTCCAGGTGATGGAGCGGATGAGCGAGCACGGGTGGAACCTCAACGGCCTGCACAAGCCGTCCGCCGTCCACCTGTGCGTCACGCTGCGCCACACGCAGCCCGGCGTCGCGGAGCAGTTCCTGGTCGACCTGCGCGACGCCGTGGACTACGTGAAGTCCCACCCCAGCGCGAAGGGGACGATGGCGCCCGTGTACGGCATGGCCGCCTCCGTGCCCTTCCGCGGCGTGGTGAGTGACCTGCTCAAGAAGTACATGGACCTGCTCTACAAGGTGTGAGCGTCACCCCTTCAAACAGCTGTCCCCGCCAGGAAGGATGAGATGCTGGATGGCGGGCAGGTGTGCGCGGCAAGAGGGGGGCTCCGGCGGCATGGTCTGGCCCCTGTGCGGACGGTTGCTCCTTTTCAACGCGCGATTCCGTCAAGCGCGGCGATGCTCGTTTCCGGCAATACGAGCGTCGCCGCGGCGACGTTCTCGCGCAGGTGCGGGACCGACGACGTACCCGGGATGAGCAGGATGTTCGGCGCGCGGTGCAGCAGCCACGCGAGCGCGACCTGCATCGGCGTCGCGCCCAGCTCGCTCGCGACTTCCGACAGCGTCGAGGACTGGAGCGGCGTGAAGCCGCCGAGCGGGAAGAACGGCACGTAGGCGATGCCCTGCTTCGCCAGCGCGTCGATGAGCGCGTCGTCTCCGCGATGCGCCAGATTGTAGTGGTTCTGCACGCACACGACCTCGGTGAGCGCTTGCGCCTGCTCGACCTGACGCGCCGTCACGTTGCTGAGGCCGATGTGGCGAACGAGCCCCTCGCGCTTGAGCTCGATGAGGACGGCGAGCTCTTTGTCGAGCGGGCCTTCCGTCGGCGTCATGCTCATCATGCGCAGGTTCACGACGTCGATCGCGTCGAGCCCGAGGTGGCGCAGGTTGTCCTGGATGTCCGAGCGGATTTCGGCGGGCGACAGCGCCGGGAGCCACGACTTGTCCGCGCCACGCCGCCCACCCACCTTCGACACAATCACGACATTCTTGGGATACGGATGCAGCGTGTCGCGAATGAGCTGGTTCGTGACGTGTGGCCCGTAGGCATCGCTCGTGTCGAAGTGGTCGATGCCGATGGAGATCGCCTCGCGCAGCACCGCGGCAGCCGCTTCGGGATCACGCGGCGGTCCCCAGACGTGAGGGCCCGCGAGCTGCATGGCGCCATAGCCCATGCGGTGCACCGTGAGCGATGTGCCGGGGAACGTGAACCGACCGCCGAGCTTGTCTGTATTGGTCATGCGCTTGAATCTAACGATGGTCACAGTCCACACCAGCAAATAGGATGCATGGCAATCATGAACGCTGTTCGTGCCAGGAATCTCGACCTCAACCTGCTGCGAGTGCTCGTCGCCGTCGCTGACACGGGATCGGTCACGAAGGCGGCCGCGCGGCTCTACCTCACGCAGTCAGCGGTGAGCGCGGCGCTCGCCCGGCTCAGCGAGTCGCTGGACACGCCGGTGCTCGTGCGCCACGGCCGCGGCGTGATCTTGACGAGCCGGGCAGCACGCCTCGTGACCGAGGTCCGTCCGCTGCTCGAGGCGATGCTCCAGGCCTCGCTCGCACCGGCGCGCTTCGACCCGCGCACGAGCGAGCGGACCATCCGCCTGGGGCTCTCCGACTTCGGAGACGAGTGGCTGCTGCCACCGCTGCTGCGCCGGCTCGGACGCGACGCACCCAAGATGCGGCTCGTCTGCATTCCGGTCCAGTTCCGCACGGTGGTCGAGGCGCTGGCGACCCGTCGCGTCGACCTCGCGGCGACGGTCATCGACAAGCTGCCGCAGGCCATCCTGCGCACACCGCTCATCCGCGGCCACTTCGTTTGCCTGTTCGACCCGCGCCACGTACGCCTCGGCGCGCGGCCCAGCAAGCGCACGTACCTCGCGCAGGAGCACGTCATCGTCTCCTACAACGGCGACCTCCGCGGCACGGTCGAGGACACATACGGCGTCGAGCGACGCGTCCGCTGTTCGGTCGCGAGCTTCAGCGCGATCGGCGCCATCGTCGACGGCAGCCAACTGGTGGCGACCTTGCCCGACGTCTTCGCGGCGCAACTCCTGCGGCAGCGTCCGCACCTTCGCAGCGCGCCCTTCCCGTTCGCGCACCGCGCTGGCGGCATGGACCTGCTCTGGCCCGCCGCGCTGGATGACGACGACGCGTGCGCCTTCGTACGCGCCGCGATCATCGATATCGCCAAGCAGGTGCCCGCGACCCCTTGACGCTCTCGCAGGCGCTCTCCAACACCTCGCCGCCCCCCGACCGCGTGGGGGCCGAGCGAGTTGCTCGGCCCCATCTGCCGAGGCTCCTTCCGTCGGATTAAAGCGACCGGCTGGCGATCTCCGTCAGCTCCGCGTCCGTCAGCACCAGGGGGTTGGCCTTCATGCTGCTGGCCCCCTTGGCCTTCGCGACCAGCGCGGGCACCTGGGCCTCCGTCACCCCGTACCGTCTCAGCCCCGGCACACCCAGCGCCGCGCGCAGTTCGTCCACCCACGCCACGGCGTCCTCGGCCCTTGCATCCACCCGCCCTGTCAGCAGCGCCGCCAGCTCCCGCGCCCGGGGCAGGGACGGATGCTCCGGGGCCCGGGCTCGCAGCGCGCGCAGGTTGACGTCCAGCACCGCGGGCAGCAGCGCCGCGCACACCGCCCCGTGGGGCGCGTCGAACATGCCGCCCACGGGCGCGGCGAAGCCGTGCACCGCGCCCAGGCCGGCGTTGGCCAGACACAGGCCGCCGAAGAGGCTGGCCAGCGCCAGGTCCTCGCGCGCGGGCGCATCCGCGCCGTCCAGCACCGCGCGCCGCAGCGAGCGGGCCGACCTTCGCAGGCCCTCTCGTGCCAGCGCGTCCGTCAGCGGGTTGGCGCGCGCGGAGAGGAAGGGCTCGATGAGCTGCGACAGCGCATCCATGCCACTGGACGCCAGCACGGCGGCCGGCGCCCCCGTGAGCAGGTTCGGGTCCACCAGCGCCACGCGCGGCAACATGTGCGGACTGCGCAGGCTGGCCTTCACCTTCGCGTCCTTCGAGCCGAGCACCGCGTTGCGCGTCACCTCGGAGCCGGTGCCAGCCGTGGTGGGGATGGCCATGAAGGGCAGGGACGGGCGGGTGAGCGGCTGGCCCCGGCCAATGACTTCCAGGTAGTCCAGCGGGTCGCCCCCATTGGCGGCGAGCACGGCAATGGCCTTGCCCGCGTCCAGCGCGCTGCCTCCGCCCAGGGCCACCACCGCGTCACAGCCCGCTTCCTTGACGCGCGCGGTGCCTTCGCGAGCACGCTCCACCGTGGGCTCGCCGTCCACGGAAAAGACAGTCACCCCCAAACCCAGGCGCTCCAAGGCTTCCTGGAGAGGCCGTGCGCGTGTGGGATTGGCGCCAGTGACGAGCAGCACCCGGGAGCCCCCGAGGCCGCGGATGGCCTCAGGCGCTTCGGCCAGGCGGCCCGGGCCGAAGAGGACGCGAGTGGCGGTGGCGAACTCGAACGAGGAAGACGCGCTCACGTCCGTCACCATCCGGCGTCGTCGGGGAAGCGGTTGACGAACCTCCGGCTGGTGCGGGGCTCCGCCATCATCGGCGCCACGGTGTCGCGCCAGGTGAGGTAGTGCGCCGTCTCCTTGTGCGCTGCGGGGGCCTGCGGCGTCCGGTACGCCTCCACGAGCACGAAGCGCGTGGGCGCCTCGGCGTCCTGCATGACGTCGAAGCGCGCAATGCCAGGCTCCTTCACGCTTTCGCGCGCGTTGGCGAGCGTGGCCTGGTGGAAGGCGTCCACGTGCTCCGGCTTGACGTGGACCTGGACGTGAACGACGAGGAGGCTGTGGGACATGCCCTGGAAACTACTCCGGGCCGGGGCCGCGTGGGGACGCGGCCTCCGGCCCAGGAGGGGGCAGGGGTGTTGGCTGCCCGTCAGTGACTACGGGGCCTTGAGGACCGTCGTCGGGCTGATGACGTCTTCCAGCTTGCGGGCCATGGTCCACCCGTCGTGGTAGACGATGCCCACGGGGCTGATGGTGTCGTTCCGGTACAGGCCGACCTTCAGGTAGTTGAGCTGGCCCTTGTACTGCGTGGCGATGAAGCGCTTGGGCAGCACCACCTTGCCGTCCAGGTACAGCTCCACGAAGCCCACCTTCGAGTCCGGCGACCACTTCACGTGGAAGATGAAGTCCAGCCAGCGACCGCGAACCAGCGGCGTGCGCCAGACGATGGTGCCCGGGTTGCCGCCGATGTTGAGGCGAATCTCCTCGCCGTAGACGTAGAACTCCACCGGGGGCGAACCCGAGTTGCCCTCGTGGTGCCACTGGGTGAAGAGCTGCCACGTCTTCGCGCTGGGGAAGCTCGAGTCGAACATGGTGCTGAAGCGGTAGTAGTACTCGGAGTTCACGGGCTCGCGCGTCATGCGCACCAGCTCGTTGCGGTTGCCGCTGGAGTTGATGGGGTCGTCACCCTTGCGCACGGTGGCCTTGAGGGCGTAGCGGCCCTGCCGCAAGGGCGAGCTCACCAGCGCCAGCCGGTCCGCGCTCACCATCTGCGTGTGACTCCACTGGGAGCGGCTGTTGGTCTCGAAGTCACCGACCCACACCACACTGGCGCCATTGCCCGGCTGGGGTTGCTCCGGCGTGGGGTTCGGCTCCGGAGTGGGGGTCGGCTCGGTAGGAGGCACCGTCGACGACGTGGACGAGCAGGCACGCGCCTCGGCGATGCTGGCCCACTCGTTCAGGCTGTTGCCCTGGAACGTGACGCGGACGCGCCGCGTGTTGATGGTGGGGAAGCTGTACGTCTCCGCGGCGGCCGTCTTGCCGCTGCTCTTTCCCGAATAGACCTGTGTATAGGTATAGCCGTCCGGTGAGACCGAGACGAAGAAGTCATTCGCGCGGAGGTTGCCCTGATGCCACGCGACGGAGACACCGGCGACCTTTTGGATGGAGCCCAAGTCGTAGTCAATCCAGGAGCCCTTGCCGAGGCGGCTCCACCGGGTGCCCAGATTGGAGTCCATGGTATTGGCCGGAACGTTTCCATCATGGCCATTGGAAATCACCGACCGGGCCGTCAGCTGGGTGCAGCCCGTCGTGGTCAGCGCCGCGGCGCTGACCGTCTGGTTGTCGGGGGTATCGAATTCAATGGGGGACGCGTCGGATTCGGGGGAGACATCTTCCGGGGCGCCACAGCCCGTGCCGCTCATACCGAGCAGCGTTCCAACCAGCAGGAGGGTCTTCTTCATGGGGGGCTCTCTGGGAACAAAGGACAGACAGGTGGTGACTCCGCGCCGTGGGGGGACGGGCGGAGGGTGTTTGGCTTTGCTAGGTGGGCTTCTCCAAGGTCACGGCGGGTGATTGCCGTGTCGTGCTCTCAACGAGCATCCGCCAAAAGTATTTCGTATTCAACACGCGATTTCGAGCTCGCCTGCTCGCCAGGCGTCGCCCGGGGCGTACCTTGTTGCTGTTTCATCTGGCCTGATTGGAATTGTTTGTCATTGTGCGATGCGGGCGCTGGAGGCGCGCTGGGCGTGAGGCTTTCCATGCACTGCGGGCCTGGGTGGGCGCCGGGGCGCACTGCGACGCGAGTCGAGGGTGTGCGGTGGGGAGCGAACACTCCCACACCCCTGGCGACCGGAGGCGCGAGGTGCGTGCAGGCGCTACAACACCCCGGGTCGTACCGGCGACGCGAAGGACCGGCGCTCGACTCACACAGCGTCATCCTTCAGGGAGGTGGCCATGAACCCGGCTTCGGGCTCGTGCGTTGCGTGTGGGGCGCGTTTCCTGGGAGGCGTACTGGCGTGTCCGCGGAGCGCGGCGGGGGTACCCCGGGACGCGCCGGTCCGCCGGTGGGCGCCTGGGTTGTGCCACCCGCCGCTGGTGGGCCGCGTCGCGGTGCTGAAGCGACTGGTGGGGCTGGCGGAGGACGTGCGGCGCGGGCTGGGACGTGCGGTGTGGTTGATGGGGGAGGCGGGGATGGGCAAGACGCGCGTCAAGGACGCCTTCGTGGAGCGCCTGGCCTCGGAGGGCTTCGAAGTCTGGGAAGGCAGTGGCCTGGCGTTGCCGGGCGCACCGGCGGGCATCTTCCGGGAGCTGCTGGACGCCACGCGGGCGCTCAGCCCGCCCTCCGGGACGGGCCGCGTGTCCAGCGCGGACGCGGAGCGAATCCAGCGCTTCCTGGAGGGTCGTGAGCGCCAGGGCATTCCGGCGAGCCTCGCCTCCGAGCGCACCGCCCTGTTCGACTCCCTGTGCCACGCGCTGATGCCCCACCGCCGTCCGCGCCTGCTGGTGCTGGAGGACTGGCAGCACGGGGACGCGCTCAGCCATGCGCTGGTGGAGGAGCTGGTGTCGCGGCTGTCGCACACGCCGCTGCTGTTGCTGGCGCTCCAGCGCCCCAGCGGCACGGCGCCGGCGCCCCTATCGGCGGAGGTCCTGACGGTGGGGCGGCTGGGGCCCGCCGAGTCCGCGGCGCTGCTGGAGGGGCGGCTGCGGCACCGGGGAGCCCTGACGCCCGCGGCCCGGGAGGCGGTGCTGCGCGGCAGCGCCGGACACCCGCTGCACCTGCTGCACGCGGTGACGCTGCATGAGGAGCAACCGGAGCGGGAGGCGCCACTCATGGGCGAGGCGGCGCTGGCCGCGCGGCAGGCCTTGTTGCCTCCGGTACAACGGGACGTGCTGCGAGCGGCGTCGGTGCTGGGCCCGTCGTTTCCCCGGGCGGTGCTGGTGGCGTTGGCGGGTGGGGTGGGGCCGCTGGCGCTGCTGGAGACGGGGGGCTGGCTGCGCTCCGTCGCGGGAGGCCGGTACACGTGGGCGGTGGAGCCCGCACCGGGTGTCGATGAGCTCTCCGAGGCGGAGCTTCCCGCGGCGCACCGAAGGGCCGCGGAGGCCTATGAGGCCCTGCCGGAGCCGCTGCGTCAACGTGCCTGCATGGAGTTGACACGGCAATGGCTGTCAGCGGAGGAGTCCTCCCGGGCGCTGCCCTGTCTGGTGTCACTGGCGGGCTGGCATCTGGCGGCATTGGAGCCGGGGCCCGCCATGGCTGTGTATCGCTTCGCGTTGGGTCTGGCGGATGCGCTAAAGCCAGATGCCGCGCGGGAGTGGCGGCGGCGGCTCTGGGAATACATGGGCGACGCGCACCGGCTGGCGGGTGAGCCCGTCGAAGCGGAGGCCGCGTGGCACACGGCGCGGAAGCTGGATGATGAGGGGTTGGCGTCTCCCGCGGGAGACCGGGCCCGGCGTCTGTTCAAGCGGGCGTCGGTGGTGCTCTCGCTCGGCAGGTATGAGGAGGTGCTGGGGCTCGACAGGGAAGGGCGCCGGGACTGTCTGTCCGCGGCGCCGCTGCTGTCCGTGTCGCTGGATGCGCTGTCCGCGCTGGCGCTGTCCGCGCTGGGCCGGTTCGAGGACGCGCGCGCGCGGGTCGTCCTGGCCCGCGAGCAGTTGCTGCGGGCGGCCCAGGAAGACGGCCCCGCGAGGGCGGGCGTGGAGGCGCTGCTCCACCGGGCCATGGGCAGCATACAGCTCGGGCTGGGGTTCCCGGAGGCGGCGGCGTCCGAGTACGTCCAGGTCCTGCGCTGGAGCGAGCGGTCGGGGGACACGTGGGAGCACTCCACCGCGCTGCTGAACCTGGGCGATGCGTATTCGCGCGCGGGAGACAGGGAGCGCGCGGCGCACTTCTTCCAACTGTCGCTGGAGCTGGATTCACGCACGGGCGACCGCCGGGGCATGGCCTACACGCACCATGGACTGGCGCTGCTGCACACGCGCGCGGGGGCGCCGGAGTTGGCGAAGGAAGACGCGCTGCGAGGGCTCCAGCTGGCGTCCATGCTGGAGGACCGGCGCCTCCAATCGCTGCTCAGGTGCGTGCTGGGGCGGGCCCAGTTGCAGTTGGGCGAATGGGAAGAGGCCGGCCGTCAGCTCCAGCTCGCGGCGAGAGATGCCTCCGCCGTGGGGGCTCGCCTGGAGCTGCTTCAGGCGGAGGCGTGCCTGCGGGTGCTGGAGGCGCGGCGCTGAGCGTCAGGGGCCGCGGCGGGCCTGCGCCGCACTCCTCGCTACCCACGGGGCCGGGAGGCATGAAATTGTTCATGCGTGATTGAAATCGAGAGCATCGAGGCCTTCGAACGGCACCTCGCGGCGGGCGCCGGGTTCGCCAACGTCATCATCCAAGGGTTGGACCTGCGGGGGTACACCCAGGCGCTGGCCTCCGCCGAGCTCGTGGGCGCTGTCTTCCTGGGCTGTGAGCTGGAGAAGGACGCGCTGAAGGCCACCGTGGAGCATGGGGCCATGGTGTTCCCGCCCATCTCCGGCGTGCCCTATCAGCCCTACCGTGGCGCGCTGTACTCGCCGGAGGAGCTGTACTCGGGCTTTGACCCCGCGCGGCCGGAGTCCTACGCGGACACGCCAGATGCGCGCATCTACGCGCACTGGGCGGCGAACGGGCGCGGCAATCCTCCCACGCTGCTGGAGACGCTGGCGCAGCGGCTCCACGACCACTCGGTGACGGAGGCCATGGAGGCGCTGCTGTACCCGTCGGGTGGCGTGCGCAAGGTGGTGGCCATCATGGGGGGCCACTCCATGAAGCGCGGCCAGCCGGACTACCGCGCGGTGGCCTCCCTGGCGCGCGAGCTGGCACGCCGTGGCTTCTTCATGGTCAGCGGCGGAGGCCCGGGGGCCATGGAGGCCACGCACGTGGGCGCGTGGTTCGCGCGGCGCACGGAGGCGGAGCTGGACGCGGGGCTGGCCATGCTCGCGCGGGCGCCCAGCTACACCGACCGGGAGTGGCTCGCGCGCGCCTTCGATGTTCGCCGCGCCTTCCCCCTGGGGGAGGACGACCTGCCGTACTGCGCCAGCCTGGGCATCCCCACGTGGCACTACGGGCACGAGCCGCCCAACCCCTTCGCCACGCACATCGCGAAGTACTTCGCCAACAGCGTGCGGGAAGACGGTCTGCTGACCATCGCCAAGGGCGGCATCGTCTATTCACCCGGCAGCGCCGGCACCATCCAGGAGGTGTTCCAGGACGCGTGCCAGAATCACTACAACTCGGTGGGCGTCATCAGCCCCATGATCTTCCTGGGCACCGAGTTCTGGACGCGCACCCGGCCCGTGTACCCGCTGCTGCATCAGCTCGCGCAGGGCTACGACTACGCGCGCTACCTCATGCTCACGGATTCGCAGGAGGAGGTCGTCCGGGCGCTGGAGGCGTATGATCGCGAGGCGCACCCGTCTCCCTGAACGCCCGCGGCCTCGCCGGGATTCTCCGAGTCTCCCGCCTCCAGCGGGCAGGCACGGGGGCAGGGGCCCGGCGAATCCGCCTGGATGTGGTCGCCCCACTGCGTTGTCGCTGTTCGACGCAGCCGGGGCGGCGTATCCTCGCGGTCTCGGGAAGGAGTGCTCGGATGCGGCCCCGGGCCGTCTTCTTTGACTTGGATGACACGCTGATTGACCGCGCGGGCGCCTTCACGCGCTACGTGGACTCGCTCGTCTCCCGCTACCTGTCGTTGCTCCCCGCGGCTCGGCGTGCCGAAGCCGTGGCCTGGATGCACGCGGTGGATGGGCGTGGCGGAGCGTCCCGGAGTGCGTTCTGTCAGCAGGTGACGGCGGCGTTCCCCTGCCTGGGCCTCACGCCAGACGCGCTCTGGGAGGACATGGCGACGCGCCTGCCTCAGCTTGTCCAGGCGGACGCGGGCGTCTGTGATTGGGTGGCCTCCGTGGCCCGCTGCCGGCCGGTGGTGGTGGTGTCGAATGGCTCGGCGCGGGTGCAGCGCACGAAGCTGGCCCGCTCGGGGCTCGCGGAGGTGCTGCCGGAGGTCTTCCTCTCCGGCGAGGTGGGCGCGGCGAAGCCGGATGCCCGCATCTTCGAGGCCGCGCTGGCCCACGTCGGACGTTCTCCGGAAGAGGTGCTGCACGTGGGCGACGACCCGGAGCGGGACGTCGTGGGCGCCGCGCGGCTGGGGCTGGCCACCTGCTGGGTGTCCCACGGCCGGCCGTGGCCCTCCGCGCTGCCGCCGCCCATGTTCACGGTGGAGTGCATCCCTTCGCGCATCGACGACATCGCCGGAGTGCTCACGCGATGGACATGAACGCCGTGGTCGGCTCGCACGACCTGCTCTTCATCACCCTGGACACGCTGCGCTTCGACGTCGCCGAGGCGCTCGCGGCCCAGGGGCGCACGCCGAACCTCTCCGCGCTGCTGCCCGGAGGCCGGTGGGAGTCGCGGCACTCCCCCGCGAGCTTCACGTACGCGGCGCACCACGCCTTCTTCGCGGGCTTCCTGCCCACGCCCGCCACGCCGGGGCCGCATCCCCGGTTGTTCTCGATGCGCTTCGAGGGCAGCGAGACGACGGCCTCCACCACCTGTGTGCTGGACGCGCCGGACCTCGTCACCGGGCTGGCGGGCCGCGGGTACCACACCGTCTGCATTGGCGGCGTGGGCTTCTTCAACAAGCGCAATCCGCTGGGCAACGTGCTCCCCGGGCTCTTCGCGGAGAGCCACTGGCGCTCCGAGCTGGGCGTGACGGACGCGCGCTCCACCGAGCACCAGGTGGCGCTGGCCGTCCAGCGGCTGGAGGCGCTGCCCCGTGAGCAGCGCGTCTTCCTCTTCATCAACGTGTCGGCGCTGCACCAGCCGAACCGGCACTATGTGCCTGGTGCCACCCAGGACTCACGCGAGTCCCACGCCGCGGCCTTGGAGTACGTGGACTCGCGGCTCCCTCCGTTGTTCGCGGCCCTGCGGCGCCGGGGGCCCGCCTTCTGCATCGTCTGCTCGGACCATGGCACCACCTACGGCGAGGACGGTTTCACCGGCCATCGCCTGGCGCACCCCGTGGTGTGGACGGTGCCCTACGCTGAATTCCTGCTACCTCGAGAAACCGCACCATGACGCGTCTGGAGCAGATGCTCGAAGGGTCGCCCTATGTGGCGTACCTCTACGGCTACCCACACAAGACGGCCTACCGGCCCTTCACCCCCGCGCTCCCGCTGGAGTCCGTCTGGGCGGAGGAGCGGCGCGACGCGCTGTTCCTCTACATCCACGTGCCCTTCTGTGAGATGCGCTGCGGCTTCTGCAACCTCTTCACCGCCGCCGGGCCGAAGCAGGACGTGGTGGACGGGTTCCTGGGCGCCCTGGTGCGCGAGACGAAGCGGGTGAAGGAGGCGCTGGGGACGGCGAGCTTCGCCCGGGCCGCCATTGGCGGTGGCACGCCGACGCTGCTGGACGTGGCGGGGTTGAACACCGTGTTCGACCTGGCCGAGGGCGTCATGGGCGCGGACATGAAGAACATCCCCGTGTCCGTGGAGGTGTCGCCGGAGACGGTGGACGCGCAGAAGCTCCAGGTGCTGCGCTCGCGCGGCACGGACCGGGTGAGCATGGGCATCCAGAGCTTCATCGAGGCGGAGGTGGCCGCGGTGAAGCGGCCCCAGAAGACGGCGCAGGTGGAGGCCGCGCTGGACCTCATCCGCTCCACGGGCTTCCCCACGCTGAACCTGGACCTCATCTACGGCATGGAGGGGCAGACGGAGGAGAGCTTCCTCTACTCGCTGCGCACGGCGCTCCGTTACTCGCCGGAGGAGATTTATCTCTACCCGCTCTACGTCCGGCCGCTGACCTTCCTGGGCAAGAAGGCGCGGGCGTGGGACGACCTGCGCCTGTCGTTGTACCGCGTGGGCCGCGACTTCCTCCTGTCGGAGGGCTACACGCAGGTCTCCATGCGGATGTTCCGCGCGCGCCATGCGCCGGACGCGGGCGGTCCGGTGTATCGCTGCCAGGAGGACGGCATGGTGGGGCTGGGCTGCGGGGCGCGCTCGTACACGGGACAGGTGCATTACTCGTCTGAGTACGCGGTGGGCTCTCGCGAGGTGCGCTCCATCATCTCGTCGTATAGCGAGCGGACCGAGGCGTCCTTCGGTGAGGTGGGCTACGGCTTCCGCCTGGACTCCGAGGAGCGGCGGCGGCGCTACATGCTGTTGTCCCTGCTGGCGGACGGCGTGGACCTGGCCGTCTACCGGCAGCGCTTCTGCACCGACGCGCTGGAGGATTTCCCGGAGCTGGAGGAGCTGGAATCGCACGGGCTGGCGCGGAAGAACGGCGGGGTGGTGCAGCTCACCGCGGCGGGCGTGGAGCGCTCCGACCTGATTGGTCCCTGGCTGCACTCCGACCAGGTGCAGGCGATGATGAAGGAGTACGCCTGGCGATGAAGCTCACCGTGCTCTATCGGGGCCCGCTGTCGAGCTGCAACTACGGCTGCGAGTACTGCCCCTTCGGCAAGTGGAAGCACACCGACGAGGAGCTGGCCAAGGACCGCGCGGACCTGGAGCGCTTCGTCGCGTGGGTGGAGGCGCGGACGCAGGACACGGTGTCGGTGTTCTTCACGCCATGGGGCGAGGCGCTCATCTGGCCCTGGTACCAGGAGGCGCTGACGCGCCTGTCACACCTGCCGCACGTGGAGCGGTTGGCCATCCAGACGAACCTGTCCTGCAAGCTGGACTGGGTGGCCCAGGCGCGCGCGGACAAGCTGGGCATCTGGGCCACGTACCATCCGGAGTGGACGAAGCGGCACCGCTTCGTGGCCCAGTGCGCGAAGCTGACGGAGCTGGGCGTGCGGCACAGCGTGGGCGTGGTGGGCTTCCTGCGCTTCACGGAGGAGGCGGAGGCCCTGCGCGCCGAGCTGCCTGCGGACACCTACCTGTGGATCAACGCGGTGAAGGACGGGCAGGAGGAGCCGTACACGGCGGAGGACGTGGCGCGCTTCACGCGCTTGGACCCGCTCTTCCCGGTGAACAACACGCGCCACCCGAGCCTGGGCCGCGCGTGCCGGGGCGGGGAGTCCGTCATCTCCGTGGATGGGGAGGGCACGGCGCGGCGGTGCCACTTCATCGACGAGCCGATTGGCAACATCTACGCGCCGGACTTCGACGCCGCGTTGAGGCCCCGGCCGTGCGCGAAGCAGACCTGCGGTTGTCATATCGGGTACGTGCACCTGGAGTACCTGGAGCTGGACCGCGTGTTTGGCTCTGGCATCCTGGAGCGCGTCCCGGCGACTCCCTTGTGGAAGGGCGCGCTGGGTAAAGGAGTATCTGGAGCGCTTCCCGGCAGCGGAAGGGGCGAACGTCACGGGAGCTGACGCAGGGCTTCGCGAATCTCCCACTCGTAGACGGTGAGCCCGTCACGGCGGAGGTTGGGGAGCAGGTCTCCGAAGGCGTTGGCCTCCAGCACCCGGTGGCCGGCGAAGTGCTCCTCGTACATGAGGTCGATGCCCACGTGCAGGCAGTCATGCGCGCGCGCCACCGTGCGGCAGGTCTCCATGGCGTCCGCGAGCTCGTTTCCGGGCACCGCCGCGTGGAAGTCGTCCAAGTCGCCCCGCCAGCCGCCCAGGTGCAGGTTGGTGATGGGCCGCATGCTCTGCCGCACCACCGTGAAGGCCGGCTCGCCCCGGACCATCAGCACCCGGCAGTCGAAGTAGTCGCCGCCCAGCCGCGCCTTGGGAATCGAGCGCTCCACCTGTGCGCCTTCGCCCAGCAGATACGTGAGGAGTTCATCCACCTGCGCTGGAGCCTCGACGCGGCGAACCTTCAGCGAGTTGTACCAACCCGTCTTCGCTACCTCGATGGTGGTGGTCAACGCGTCCGCAGAGCGCCCCCGCCGGTAGATGGCGAGGCATGACGCGGAGGAGCCGCACGACACCTTCACGTACACCTCGCGGCAGTCCTCCGCGTCCATCCGCTCCCGGAGCGATTCCACGTCCGTGACGCCGTCCAACGGCTCCGGAACCGGCACGCCCAGGGCGGCGTAGCGGCGGGAGGTGATGCGCTTGTCGAAGAGGTCCGCGATGGCGGAGGGCTTCTGGAGGACACGCCACCGTGGGTGCGTAGCGAAGATGGCCTCCAGCTCCGCCAGGACGCGCAGGAAGCCCAGGTGGTGCTGCCGTGGGCTGAGAATCCGGCCGTGGTCCACGGGCAATCGGTCCACCTGCTCCGGCGTCAGGACGGAGCAGCCGTGGCCCACCGCGTCCACGTAGCCCTGCTTGAGCAGGGCCTTCTCCACGTCCCAGTTCTCCCCCGTGGAATCAATGCGGACCAACGCCTCCGAGTCCGGGAGGTCCGCCAGCAGGCCTGGCGTCGTCAGCAGCTCGCGCCAGGGCACGACGTGCGCGGGCGGGAGCCCCTGGTGGGACAGGGCCTCCTGGAACAGCGTGACGCGCCGGTTCTCCGCGTTGCCGATGAGGATGAACGGCGGCGCGCGGTTCATGCCGGACTACTCGCCCACCGCCGCGTAGCGGAGGCCTTCCTCGTCGTCGAACTCATCGCGCTGACTCCCCGTCGCCACGACGGGACACAGGTTGGCCAGCAACTTCACGCCCTTGCGCGTGAGCAGGTTCCGCGACACGTCCAGCTTCTTGAGGTGCTTGAACGCCGCCGCGCTCGCCGCCAGGACCGCCGCGTCGGAGTCCCTCAGCGTGCCGTTCGACAAGTCCAGCGACTCCAACTGCCGCAGCGCCTTCGACTTCGTCAGCAGGGGCGCGAGGTCCTCGGAGAACGCCGCGTTGCTCAACCCCAGGTGCTTCAGCCTCGGCAGGCCGGCGGCGTCCAGGATGGGCTGTACGTCGCTGGCGCGTCCCCGGCCGCCGTGCTCATCGCCGCCGAACCAGACCTCCAGGTGCTCCAGCTTCGGCCACTTCGCGCTGGCGATGGCCTGCACCGCCGTCCGCGGGAGTGCGGCCGACTCCAAGGTGAAGCGCCGCAGCTCGGGGAGGTCCAGCGTCCCCAGGCGTGCGTCTCCGCCGCGCAGGCGCAGGGAGGTGAGCTGGGGCAGGGCCTTGAGCAGGGGGGCGAGGTTTCCCAGGGGGACCCAGGAAAGCTCGGCCTCATCCGGGAAGACGAAGTCACCGATGAACAGCGTCTTCAGCGTCGTCGGTGCCCACTTCGTCAGGACCTCGACGACTTCGTTGTACCCGGGGTCATCATCGCGGTCCGGCAATCCGAGCGTCAGCTCCTGGAGGAACCTGCCCGAGGGGTGACGGAGCAGCATCGTCAGCACCTCGACGATGTCGAAGTCCGGGTCCGCGTTGAAGTCGGAGGCCGCCACCCGCGCGCCGCGGATGAAGCCCAGGTGCCATGCCAGGGTCAGGGACTTCTCGCCGAGCATCGACATGAGGCCCGCGCCAAGGAGCGTTCCCTGGTTCTCCTTGTATAGCGCCGCAGCCTTGCGCTTGAGGCGGGTGGCCTCCGCGCCCTGGACCTGTTGCTGCGCGTGCTGCAAGGCAATCAGCTCCCCGCGCGGGTCGCCCTGGCCCTGGAGCCAGTCGGCGTAGACGAGGTAGCCGTCGTCAGCGTCCGGCGCCTGGAGGATGGCGGCCTCCAGCTCCGGGTTCGTCTTGGGCGCGGGCGCCGTGTCCTTCGGCTTGACGCGCGTGTAGCCCTTCTTCGTCTTCTCCAGGACCTGCTTCTGGTACGCCGTCATCGCCGCGTAGGGCGTCTTGAGCGTCTGGGCCTTCACCTGTCCCTCCGTGCCGAGGCGGCCCCAACGGGTGGTGATGACGGCGCCCTTCCGTTCGATTTCCCAGAACCTGCTCGAAGTGCCTTCCGTGTATTCGAAGCGCGGCATGGTGTGTCCCCCTGGAGTGGCTGCTCGGCGACTCTGGGCTACTCGCCCACCGCGGAGTAGCGGTAGTCCTCTTCGTAGTCGCGCTGGTTGCCCACGGTGGCGTTGGGGAGCGCTTTGGACAGCAGGGATTGCGCCTCTGCCGTCAGCGTGTTCTCCGTGACGTCGAACTGCTTGAGGTGGGCGAAGGCCGCCGCGTTGTCCGCCAGGGCTTGCGCGCCCTCATGCGACAGGATGCCCATGGAGATGTCCAGCTTCTCCAACTGCTTCAGCACCTTCGCGGTGGGCAGCACCTGGGCGAGGGCATCAGTGAATTCGGAGTTGCACAGACCCAGCTGCTTGAGGTTCGGCAGGTCCTTGCCGTCGAGGATGGGCTGGATGTCCTCCACTCCGCCCTCCGCGCCGTAGTTGTCACTGCCGAACCACACCTCCAGGCGCTCCAGCTTCGGCCACTTCGCGCTGGAGATGGACTTGATGGCCGCCAGGGGCAATCCGCCCGTCTCCACAGTGAACTCACGCAGCTCGGGCAGGTCCACGTCGCCCAGCGCCAGGTCGCCGCCGCGCAGCCGCAGCTTGCGCAGGCCGGGCAGCAGCTTGAGGAGGCCGGAGATGTCGTGCAGGTGCGTCCAGGAGATCTCGGTCTCGTCCGGGTACTCGAAGTCGCCGATGAACAGCTCCTCAATCGTCTTCGAGCCGCCCGCCTGGACGATGGCTTCGACGGCCGTGCTGTAGTCGTTCTCCTCGAAGTCCGCCATGCCCAGCGTGAGGCCACGGATGAAGCGCGCGGAGGGATGCTTGAGCAGCGTCCCGAGTGCCTCGGCGACGTCGAACTCAGAGTCGTAATCCTTCTTTCCCACGCGCGCGGAGCGGATGAAGCCCAGGTGCCACTCAAGGGACAGCTCCTCCGACTTCACTCCGGCCGCCAGCTCGCCGAGCAGCAGCGTCTGGTACTTCTTGATGTGCGCGGTGGCCTTGCGCTTCAGGTCGCTGGCCTCCGTGCCGCTGGCCTGAGCGGCCGCGTGCTGGATGGCGATGAGCTCGCCGCGCGGGTCGCCCTGACCCTGGAGCCAGTCGCTGTAGACGAGGTACGCGTCCACGTTGGCCGGGTCCTTGAGGATGGCGGCCTCCAGCTCCGGGTTGGAGGCGGGCTCCTCACCGCCACCGCCGTCGGAGTCGTCGTCATCGCCCTTGCCCGCCAGGACGTAGCCCTTCTTCTCCTTCTCTCGGACGAGCTTGTCGTGCTCCTTCTGGGCCTCTTCGGGAGAGCCGAAGGTCTGGGTCTTCTCCTGGCCGTCGGTGCCAATGCGGCCCCACCGCGCGGTGAAGCTGTTGCCGGAGAGGTTGATTTCCCAGAACTTGCTGGAGCTGCCTTCCTTGAACTCGTACCGCGGCATGGCCCGTCCTTCGTCCGTAGCGCCGGGTGGGGCGCGTTGTGAAGCGGACGCTAGAGAAGCCCTTGCGCAAGCTCAAGCGTTACCCCCGTCCAGGCCTCCCAATGCGCGCGGTGGAGGTCGGCGCTCATCGGTGACTCCGGATTTCGAGAATCCAGCACGCGCGGGGAGGGGCCGCTGAGGTCGAGCACCTGCCACTCGACACGGGGGGCGCTGGGGTGAAACGCCTCCTCGGCTTGACTGCTTGCGTTGAGGAGCACCAGGTCCACCCGCGCGCGCTTCGCACGCGTCTCCGCATCCGTCAGGACCTCGTCCAGCGTGGCGGCGGTGAGGACCTCCGCCGTGCCACGGGCGCGCCATTCGCGCAGCAGCAGTTCGCAGAGGCCGCGCTCGGCCTCCAGGGGCGCCGAGCCGTCAGGGGCGCGCAAGAAGACGGCGCGGAAGAGGAGCTCCTCGCTGCCCAGCCAGAGGGAGAGCCGCCGCACGAGGCAGAGCAGCAGGCCCATCGCCACCACCACGCGCTGCCAGCGGACCCCCGCGTCCTTCACGCGCGCATCCACGAGGCTCGGCGGCAGGACGAAGGTGATGACGCGCCTGCGGCGGACGGAGATGCTCTCGTCGCGCGTGTAGTAGAGGAGCTCGCCCTCCACGTAGCGCACGTCGAAGAGGTCGAGGTCGGGCTCGTCCTCCATGTAGACCAGCTCGGAGGTGACGAGGTTCTCCAGGCTGCCCACGTTGGACACGGAGGAGAAGCCACCTTGTGGGAAGGCGGCCTCGTCCTCCATCGCCATGGGGAGCGGTGCGGTGCTCACCGGGCGGGCGCGCAGCTTGGGCGGCAGGGTTCGCGACAGGGCCTCCGCGGCCTCTACTGCCTGCTCCAGGGCCAGCCGCTGCGCCTTGCCCTGAAGGTGCTCCAGGTTCTCCAGCGTGAAGGACTCCGCGTCGCCGAGCAGCGCATGGGCGCGCCGGGCCGCGCTCGCCAGGGCTTCGTAGCCTTCCGTGAGCCGGTCCAGCGCGATGCGGGTTCCTGATTCGCGCAGGGCCGCGTAGCCCGCCTGGAGCAGCTCCGCGGGCGGACGCTCCAGGACGCGCCGGGCCAAGGCGGGGCTCACCGGGCTCCCCTCGGTGAAGCCCATGCGGGTCAGGATACGTGCGACGAGGAAGGCGATACCTCGCGGACGGAGCATCTCAGGCAGCCGTGCGAGGGCGGCGGAGACCGCCTCCAGGTGGGGCTCCGCGGCCAGGCGTGCCAGCACGTGGTCGTCATACGCTCGCACCGCCGTGCGCAGCCGGGGCTGGGTGTCGGGGACGGGCGCGGAGGGCGCGAGTGGAAGCCCCGCGACGAGCCGGCC
>NZ_JABXEP010000105.1:0-29598 GCF_013372605.1 Myxococcus sp. AM009 | reverse complement strand
GTCAAGGAAGTAGGGGGTGGGGAGCTCGTAGCTCTCAACGCCACATGTGGGGCACGGGGGCTCGCGGTCGGGCGGAAGGCAGTCCGGGTGGAAGCGTCCACAGGGTGTCAGCTCGAGTTCGAGCAGTTCGGGCGGGTTCCTTCCGCTCCCCGTGAGTTGCATCGCGCAGCCGTTCAACCCTTGCAGTCCTGCTCGCCGCAGTTGTTCCAGCGCTTCACGGCGGAGGCTCAGGGCCCACGCTTGAAAATGTAGCTGTCCGAAGGTGCCGGAGGCGCGTCCGGTCAGCGGGCCCAACTTGGTCCCGGGCATCAAGGCAAACCCGGGGGGCACCTGGGGCCGTATCTGTTCGCGCAATCGAGCCCACTCCGCGTATGGCTCCGGGCGGGGCTCTTCGTACTCGTGCCGTGTCGGGTGCGCGGTCAGGTCCACGCATGGATAGTGAAGTCCGGCGGTGCTCCAGGTCGCGCCACAGCCGGGACAGTCCGCGAGTCCGGGCAGGCTCCATCGATGCGCGGCATGCAGGCTCCCCGTGTAGTGCGAAGGTCGCGGCGACTCGACTTGATAGATGCGCAATCGAGACTCTTCGTCAGGCGTCACAGGGCCCGCCGCACCTTGTTGCCTCGTGTCTCGATGAACTGCCGCCACGCTTCGTTCCACAGGCCTCGGAAGGTCCGCCGCCGTGGATGCGCCGGTGGACATGGGTGGGGATGAGTATCGTGTGGTCGTGGATGTTGATGCCACGTTCCTTGAACCACGCCGAGAGGGTTGGGGCCTGGGGGAGCAGGTGGTGCTTCTGCAACTGGGGCGCGGGCAGGACGGGCGGTGGCCGTAGCGGCGGGCGTTCCGGATATCAGCGGAACGTCATCTCCGGCTCGGCACCCCGCCGAAGCCAGGGCGCCCTGCGCCACCACCGTCCGGGCCTGGGCGGGCCCATGGGAAAGCCCGGTCGCAGGGCCAGCACCTGCCCGGTGGCGGGCGCATCCACGGACGAGGTCGCGGGTGCGCCGGACTCGCTGACATCCTCGCAGGCGAAGAAGCCGCAAACGCCTTCCTCACAGCCGAGCACCACGCAGTGCTCCTCAACAGGCGCGGCACAGCGGGAGGCCTTCACCTCTTCCCAGACCCGCACCCGCGGCGGTCGAGCGGCGCACGCGATGCCCAGCCAGGCCACCAGCAGCACGCACCACGACAGGACAGGGTTTCGCACGCAGGCTCTGGAGTCACCCGACGGCGCCCGCCCCACGCCAGGATGCGCGGAGCGGGCCGACCCAGGGGGACGCGTGTTACCGGGCGCTCACCGGCGCGGACAGGCAGGCCGCCGCCATGCCAGGCATGCTGCCCTGGCGCGGCTCCACCGACGACAGCTCATCCTCCTCCTCGGAAGGAATCTGCGCGTCCGGCGTGCACGTGCCGCCCAGCTCGTAGTCGCTGAACCACCGCTCACAGGTGATGATGCGCACCCCCCAAGGCACCGCACAGAGGAGCGAGCAGGGCGCTTCGTCGGCACACTGCACGTCGCAATCCGGAGGCAGCGCCGACGCGGACAGCGGGGAGAGCGTGACAAGGGCCACTGCGCTCACGAACAGCGTCTTTGAAAGCAGGTTCATGATGACTCCACGACGACGGGTGGCCGGACCACACAATGTGTCCCGGCACCCCGCAGTATCGAGCCGAGCGGGGAAAACTGCAAAAGCAGGAATGGGCGCCGGAGTGGCCGCGCCCGGGAGGGATGACGCAATAGGTTGGAAGTGTTTGAAAATCCAGACGAAGCACACTGTTGACGCTCTGTTGATAGACACCCGTCATCGCCCTGACAGCGCCGGCGTGGGCAAGGAAGCGCAATGGCCACCAGCTCGATACTGGCGGGTCGCGCGCTGCTGATGGCGGGAGGCAGCCGTGGCATCGGGCTGTCCAGGGCATCGCCGCCGGACGGCTGGGTGTCCAGGGCGCGGCCATCGCCATGACGGAGCCGGGGACGGGCTCCGTCCTCCAGGCCCTCTCCGCACGCGCGGTGCGTGACGGTGACTTCTACCGGGTGGGTGACGGACCCGGCGTGCATCGTCGCCGACCGTTGCTTGCAGTTGTTCGGAGGGTACGGTGTGCTGCGAAGCCTTGCCGGCGTGAACGAGGTCATGAAAGAACTCGTCGCCCGTTCCCTGTAGACCCACATCTTCGTCTCAAGGAGGCTCTGCGTGAGCCAGGAAGCATTCATCTTCGACGCCGTCCGGACCCCACGAGGCAAGGGCAAGAAGGGCGCGCTGCACGGCACCAAGCCCATTTCACTGCTCACCGGGCTGGTGGACGCGCTCAAGCAGCGTCACCCGAACCTGGACCCCCAGCGCATCGACGACGTGGTGCTCGGCGTCGTTTCCCCCGTGGGTGAGCAGGGCGCAGATATCGCCCGCACCCTGGTGCTGGCGGCGGGGTTGCCGGAGACGGTGGGCGGCGTGCAGCTCAACCGCTTCTGCGCGTCCGGCCTCACGGCGGTGAACATGGCCGCCCAGCAGGTGCGCTCGGGTTGGGAGCACCTGGTCATCGCGGGCGGCGTGGAGAGCATGTCTCGCGTGCCCATGGGCTCGGACGGCGGCGCCTGGGCCATGGACCCGGCCACCAACTTCGACACCTACTTCGTCCCGCAGGGCATCTCCGCGGACCTCATCGCCACCATGGAGGGCTTCACGCGCGAGGACGTGGACCGCTACGCGGCCCGCTCGCAGCAGCTGGCGGGCAAGGCGTGGGCGGGCGGCTACTTCAAGAACTCCGTCATCCCGGTGGTGGACCAGAACGGCCTCCCCGTGCTGGCGCATGACGAGCTCATGCGCCCGGACTCCACCGTGGCGTCGCTCGGCAAGCTCAACCCGTCCTTCTCCGTCATGGGCGAGGCGGGCGGCTTCGACGCGGTGGCCTTGCAGAAGTACCACTTCGTGGAGCGCATCGAGCACGTCCACACGCCGGGCAACTCGTCGGGCATCGTGGACGGCGCGGCGCTGGTGCTCATCGGCTCGGAGCAGGTGGGCAAGTCGCTGGGCCTCACGCCGCGCGCGCGCATCGCCGCCGTGGCCACGTCCGGCTCGGACCCCACCATCATGCTCACCGGTCCGATTCCGGCCACCCGGAAGCTGCTGGAGATTGCGGGCCTGTCGGTGAAGGACATCGACCTGTTCGAGCTCAACGAGGCCTTCGCCTCGGTGGTGCTCAAGTACCAGAAGGACCTGGGCATTCCGGATGAGAAGCTGAATGTGAATGGCGGCGCCATCGCCATGGGGCACCCGCTGGGCGCCACGGGCGCGATGATTCTGGGGACCATGGTGGACGAGCTGGAGCGTCGCAAGGCGCGCCGCGCGGTCATCACCTTGTGCGTGGGTGGTGGCATGGGCGTGGCCACACTCATCGAGCGCGTCTGAGCTTCTCTTCCAACACTTCGACAGGATTCGAGCGAACCCCATGAGCGAGCAGAGCACCATCCGCTGGGACCAGGACGCCGACGGCATCGTCGTCTTGACGTTGGATGACCCGAACCAGTCCGCGAACACCATGAACGCCGCGTATCTGAAGTCCATGCGCGCGACGGTGGACCGGCTGGTCAAGGAGAAGGACACCCTCACCGGTGTCATCCTCACCTCCGCGAAGAAGACGTTCTTCGCCGGTGGGGACTTGAAGGACCTGCTGAAGGTGCGCAAGGAGGACGCGCGGCAGTCCTTCGAGCTGGGGCAGGAAATCAAGGCGCAGCTGCGCGCGCTGGAGACGCTGGGCAAGCCCGTGGTCGCGGCCATCAACGGCGCGGCGCTGGGCGGCGGGCTGGAGATCGCGCTCGCGTGTCACCGGCGCATCATCGCGGACGTGAAGGGCGCCCAGGTGGGCCTGCCGGAAGTCACGCTGGGCCTGCTGCCCGGTGGCGGCGGCGTGGTGCGCACGGTGCGGATGCTGGGCATCGTGGACGCGCTGATGAAGGTGCTGCTCCAGGGCCAGCGCTACCGTCCGCAGGAGGCGAAGGAGGCCGGCCTGGTCCATGAGGTGGTGGACTCCGTGGAGGCGCTCCTGCCCGCGGCAAAGGCGTGGGTGAAGGCCAACCCCACCGCGCAGCAGCCGTGGGACCAGAAGGGCTACAAGATTCCGGGCGGCACGCCGTCGTCTCCGGGGCTGGCGGCGAACCTGCCCGCGTTCCCCGCCAACCTGCGCAAGCAGCTCAAGGGCGCGAACATGCCGGCGCCCCGCGCCATCATGGCCACGGCGGTGGAGAGCACGCAGGTGGACGTGGACACCGCGTTCACCGTGGAGTCGCGCTACTTCACCGAGCTCGTCACCGGGCAGGTCGCGAAGAACATGATTCAGGCGTTCTTCTTCGACATGCAGCACATCAACTCCGGCGGCGGTCGTCCCAAGGACTACCCGCAGTACACGGCGAAGAAGGTGGGCGTGCTGGGCGCGGGGATGATGGGCGCGGGCATCGCCTACGTCTGCGCCAAGGCCGGCATCGACGTGGTGCTCAAGGACGTGAGCCTCGCGTCCGCGGAGAAGGGAAAGCAGTACTCCGTGAAGCTGGTGGAGAAGGCCATCCAGCGGGGCAAGTCCACGAAGGAGAAGGGTGACGCGCTGCTGGCGCGAATCACGCCCACCACGGACGCCGCCGACCTCAAGGGGTGTGACCTCGTCATCGAGGCCGTGTTCGAGGACGTGAAGCTCAAGCACCAGGTCTTCCAGGAGGTGCAGGACGTGGTCGCCCCGGACGCGGTGCTCGGGTCCAACACGTCCACGCTGCCCATCTCCGTGCTCGCCGAGGGCGTGAAGCGCGCGGAGGACTTCGTGGGCATGCACTTCTTCTCCCCCGTGGACAAGATGCCGCTGCTGGAGCTCATCGCGGGCAAGAAGACGAGCGACGCCACGCTGGCGAAGGCCATCGACATCGCGGTGCAGATTGGGAAGACGCCCATCGTCGTCAACGACAGCCGGGGCTTCTTCACCAGCCGCGTCATCGGCACCTTCCTCAACGAGGCCATCGCCATGGTGGGCGAGGGCCTCTCGCCCGCTTCCATCGAACAGGCTGGCCTCCAGGCGGGCTACCCCGCCGCCCCGCTCCAGTTGGTGGACGAACTCACGCTGACGCTGCCGCGCAAGATTCGTCAGGAGACGAAGGCGGCCACCCTGGCGGAGGGCAAGCCCTGGGTGGAGCACAGCAGCTACGCCGTGGTGGACGCGCTGGTTGACCAGCACCAGCGCAAGGGCCGCTCCACGGGCGGCGGGTTCTACGACTACGTGGACGGCAAGCGCACGGGCCTGTGGGCGGGCCTGGCGCGGCACTTCACCAGGCCCGGCCACACCATCCCCTTCGAGGACATGAAGGAGCGGATGCTGTTCGCCGAGGCCATCGACACGGTGCGCTGCTTCGATGAGGGCGTGCTGCGCTCCGCCGCGGACGCGAACATCGGCTCCATCCTCGGCATCGGCTTCCCGGCGTGGACGGGCGGCGTGGTGCAGTTCATCAACGGCTACGAGGGCCGGACGGGCAACGGGCTTCGGGGCTTCATCGCCCGCGCGCGTGAGCTCGCGCAGCGCTACGGCGCGCACTTCGAGCCGCCGGCGTCCCTCATCGAGAAGGCCGAGCGAGGCGAGCTCTTGAAGTAGCGGCGCACGCAAGGACAGGTCCGACCGCAGGTGCTCGAACGGGTGGCTCGCGAGTTCGAGGCGGAGCTGCTCGCCGCCCTGCGGTCGGACCTCTCCAAGCCACGGAGTCCGTTGCCGGGCTCACCTGCCGACAAGCGGGTTTGCCTGCACGGTCCCGAGCAAGAATTGGAGTCGAGGCGCTCCCGGAAAAGTCAGACCGACCCGCTATGAAGCTCCCTGCGCAGCGCCATTCATGGCGTCGCCGAAAGGGTTTCCTTCACAATGAAGATGCCATTGATTTCTTTCGGGCTCTTGGTCGGCATGGCAGGGGGCGGATGCGGGGGGCTCGACGAGGCGGAGGCGGTGGACGCCTCCCAGGTCACCCAAGGCCTGGTCACCCAAGTCACCGGCACCAGCCCGGTCACCTTCATCGCCACGTCGGGCAACGAGACGAAGCCATACGACCAGTCCGCCACGTTTGTGGCGGCATACCTGCGGGACTCAACGACCGGAGCATTCACGACCTATCCGGGCACGGGCTCCGCGGACGGCACCATCTCCGTGCCGAACGTCCCCTCCGGCCGCATCTACCTGAAGCTGGGCTCGCGCTACCTGGTGAGCACCGGTCGCGCGTTCGATCTGGGCTCCACGGAGTGGGGCCGCGATGGCTCCTTCGCGTCACTGCCCACTCCCGTGACGGTGTCCGCCACCGGCCTGTCTCCCTGGCAGCCGGAGGACTTCCTGGACATGTATTCGTTGAACCCGGGCGCGTTCGGATACATCGACGGCAGCGCCACGGGGCGCCCCCTGGCGGGCGCCACGTCGCTCTCCGGGCTGAGTTTTGATTACGCCAACATGCTCAACCCGGTGCTGCTCGACAGCGGCCGCGGGGATGTGTTTTCGCTGGCGCAGATGCGGTTGCAGACGAGCGCGAATGGCGTGCCCTACCGCGCGATGCACAAGGTGCTCGACGCGAGCATGACGCAGGTGGAGGGCCAGCCCGTCACCGTCAGCGGAACCTTCACCCAGCCCGTCGCGACAGGCACCTTCGAGGTGGACTGGAGACGCTCGGCCTTCGAAGCCATGCGCACCCAGGTGAACCCGGACGCGGTCAGCACGCACAATGAAATCTGGATGTCCGCTCGGCCGGCCGCGCTGGGCTCGGCGCTCGCGTCCATCAGCGGGCCGCCACTGCTCGTGAAGCTCAATCCTGACGCGCAGCGGACCGACATCGTCACAGGGAGCATGACCTACAACAACCCGCTCCCGGCGACGTGGCAGAAGGTGGCGTTCGCCGTCGCGGGCTTCACGAAGAGCTACGCGCTGGGAACCGCGGCGCCCTACACCATGCGCGCGGACATCCGCGTGGAGCAAGAGGCGAGCGTGTTCACCGCCGCGCCCGTGCAGCCCCTCGTCGGGCCGGTGCAGGCGCCCAAGGTGAACACGCGGGGCGCGTTCCAGGACCTCGCGGGCGTGGGGACCGACGCCTCGCTGCGCTGGTCGAAGCCGCTGGTCGGCACGGCCACGAACTACGTGGTGAACATCTACCGGCTCGGCGTGAGCAATGGCTCCACCACCGCGTCGCGCGTGGCGGTGCTGCACACGGAGCTCCAGAGCGTGTACCTGCCCCCGGACGTGCTGCGGGCGGGCCAGACGTACTTCGCGGAGATCCAGAGCTGGTACCAGCCCGGCTCGAACCTGGCGACGAGCCCGTTCAAGCGCTCGCTGCCTCGGGGCCGCGCCAGCGTGCTCACCGGAACGTTCAGCCCGTAGGCGCTGAAGTCCTGGGAAGGGAGGGAGCCCGCACCCCGCCGGCAGTGTTGTGCCGCGCACCGCGCCTTGGGTGGGCTTCAACTGCTCGGACCCGCCGCTCCCACGGGCGGCTTGAGCGGCGGGCCAGGATGGCGAAGGTCGAGTCAGAGCGTCTTCATGGATTCGATGAGGGCCCAGCGCTCATCGCCCGGGAGCGACTGGTTGAAGTCATGGCCTTCGTTGCCGAGCCCGTAGAGGTGCGAGTTGAAAATCATCCGCGAGCGAAGCTGCTTCTGGGGGATGGGCGGCGGTGACTGGTAGGCCAGCGAGTTGCAGTTGGCCACGGCGTTGGCGATGTTGGCGAAGGCGATGTCGATGGCCGCCATGTGCTGGCTGCACGGGATGAACGAGTCCCTGCTGGGCACGTCACCGCAGGCCATGCGTGTCACCTTCCAGCCGAGCTTGTTGAAGTCGTACGCCGCGAGGTCCATGGCGTAGCCGGCGTTGGTGCCCCGGTTGTTGGGCGCCGTCTGCTGGCGCTGCCACACCTTCGGGAGAGCACCGAGGTGTTGGGGTTGGCAGAAGAGGGGGGGCAGGTCTCCTGCGCCGTCGGCGCCAGAGCGACATGGACGCCGAGGTCTTCGAGACGGCGCAGGAGCCGCTTGGCGAGCTGCGCCTTGCTGGAGCGCACGAAGGAGTCAGCGCCCAGGTCCTTGTAGGCAAGGTCCTGGCGCAGCAAGTGGTAGGCGGCCGTGAGCATGGAGGCAGCGACGGCGAGAGTCGCCTTCTGGGTCGGGGGCGCAGCCCGGTGGATAGCTGTTCGGAAATGTCGGGACTTTTGTAGCGCCAAAACCCCCGACATTTCCGAACAGCGAGCTAAGAGAGGTAGCTCATCCAGGGGCCGGAGGAGGGGGAGACGGCCATCCGCGCGGTGGCTCGTGGAGCATGCATGCGCTCCGGGCCTTGGCCTGCTGCCCTGGTGGCGCCCGAAGGGTCTGCGTTGCCGTCGAGGAGAGCAGGTTCCTCGCCTCATGGAAGCGCGGCGTCGAGGCAGGAACGCCCGTGCGCCGGCCGCCCTCGGTAACGTGCAGGGCGCTCACCTTGTTGACCTCAAGTCGGCTTGAACTGGCACTGTACGGCCTTCACTTCTTGAAGGCATGTGAAGGGAGACGCACGATGGCATCGGGTCACCAGCCCCCGGAGGGGCAGGCAGCGCTTTGGAATGGCCCCGCGGGACAGGCCTGGGTCGATAGCCGGGACCTGCTCGAAGGGATGTTCAAGCCGTTCGAGGACCTGCTCGTCGAAGCCGTCCAGGCCCGCGGCGCGCGTCAGGTGCTCGACGTGGGCTGTGGGACGGGCGGCACGACGCTCGCCGTCGCGCGGCGGCTCGGTGCCCAGGGACACTGCGTCGGCATCGACATCTCCGCGCCCATGCTCGCGGCGGCGCGGGCCCGGGCCGAAGCGGAGCAGGTGGCCGCCAGCTTCATCGAAGCCAGCGCGGAGCACCACGCCTTCGAGCCGGCGCGCTTCGACATGGTGATTTCACGCTTCGGCGTGATGTTCTTCGACGATGCCGTCCAGGCCTTCGCGAACCTGCGGCGTGCCTCGAAGGAGAACGCCAGGCTGAGCGTCATCGCCTGGCGAGGCCCTTCGGAGAACCCGTTCATGACGACCGCCGAGCGGGCCGCGGCGCCCCTCCTCCCCAACCTCCCCACGCGTCAGCCGGGCGCGCCGGGACAGTTCGCCTTCGCGGACCAGGGCAGCGTCCATCGCATCCTGGAGCAGAGCGGCTGGGCGGACATCGACATCCAGCCCGTTGACGCCACCTGTGCCCTGCCCGAGCGCGGGTTGCTCCAGTACGTGAGCCGGCTTGGGCCCCTCGGCCGCGTCCTTCACGAAGCCGACGAGCGGACCCGGACGCACGTCATCGAAACCGTCCTTGCCGCCTTCAACCCCTATGTGCACGGCGACGAGGTGCGGTTCACCGCCGCTTGTTGGCGAATCGAAGCTCGCGCTCCCTGAGGTCCGCGCGACGTGATGCGACGGGCGGCGCCCTGAAGGCCGCCGTCGCCCGTCTGGGAGAAGGCTCGGAGCCTACTGCTGCCGGCCTTCAATGGCGCACATGAGCACCGCCGCGGCGATGCCGAGCCGCCGGTCCAGCCGCCGGTCGCTGTCCATGGAGAAGTCCAAATCAATCTTCTGGATGAACGGGTTGAAGCGCTGGTGGAAGGCGAGCACCTGGGTGTCGCCCAGCGTCCCGGTGAAGGACTGGGGAATCAGCGCCGTCAGGAAGCGGCGCACCAGCGCCATCATCATGCTGTCCTCTTCAATCTTCCCCACCTCCTGGTCATTCGCGTCCAGCACCAGCCACTGGTCGCGGAGGAGGGAGCGCAGGCCCTTGCGGCGCAGCGCGCCCATGCGCTCGCCCGTGGTGGCGTCCGTCACGTCGTACGTCATGCCGAAGTCGAGGATGCCGCGTGCCTTGATGGTGAGCAGCTCCTCGCGCATCTCCTCGTCGCCGTAGATGCGGATGTCCTCCTTCAACTTGAAGGCCTTCAGCTTCGAGTAGAAGGCGAGGTTGCCCGCCTCGTCGTAGATGTGGAACGCGTCGCCGAACAGCTTGAAGAACTTGCGGCGAATCATGTAGCGCGTCTGGCCGAAGCGGCCGGGGGCCAGGTGGCTGGGAGGACGGGTCTGGAGTGCGGTCGACATTCCGCCACCCATAGCAAAGGTGCTAGCGGGAAGGCGGGTACTTCTGCAGCTTGCGCTGGAGCGAGCGCCGGTGGATGCCCAGCTTGCGAGCCGCCTCGGAGATGTTGCCGCCGCAGTCCGCCAGCACGCGGTGGATGTGCTCCCACTCGGCGCGCGCCAGGGACGGCGCCTCGAAGCGCTCCGCCGCCGCGACGGAGGGCTCGCCGGACGCCCGCGCGAAGGCCGCGAGCAGGTCATCCGCGTCCGCGGGCTTCGGCAGGTAGTTCACCGCGCCCAGCCGGATGGCATCCACCGTGGTGGCGATGCTCCCGTAGCCCGTGAGGACGATGACGCGCGTGGAGGCATCCACCGCGAGCAGGTCCCTCACCACCTCCAGGCCGCTGCGGCCCGGCATGCGCAGGTCCACCACCGCGTACTCGGGCGACTCGCGGCCCGCGGCGGCCAGGGCCTCGTCGTAGTCCCCGGCGGTGGTGACGTCCCAGCCGCGCTCGCGGAAGGCACGCGCCAGCCGCTCACGAAGGGTGGAGTCGTCATCCACCAGCAGCAGGCTGGGGCGCTGCTCCGTGCCCGCGCTGGCGATGCTCATGGCGCGCCCCCCGTCACCGGCAGCGCGAGGCTCGCCGTGGTGCCCTGGCCCGGCGTCGAGCGCAGCTCCAGCGAGCCGCCCAGCTGCTCCACCAGCGTGCGTGCCAGGAAGAGCCCCAGGCCCATGCCTTCGCCCGGTGGCTTGGTGGTGAAGAAGGGCTCGCCCGCCCGGGACAGCACGTCCGCCGCCATCCCCGTGCCCGCGTCGCGCACCTCCAGCAGGGCGCCTTCGCCGCGCGCTCGCACGCGCAGCTCCACGGGACGTGAAAGCTGTGATGCCTGGAGCGCGTTCTTCACCAGCCCGCGCAGCACCCGGGCCAGCGCCCGAGGGGGGCCGTGGACGTGCCACTCGCGGGCCTCGGCGGGCAGCTCGACCGTCACCCGCTCCGCGCCGGGGAGCTCCGCCAGCATGTCCTCCACCAGCCGGGCCAGGGGCACGGGGTGGAAGGGCTCGCCCGTCGTCTGCCCGGCGTCCGCGGACATCTGCACCAGCACATCACGGCAGCGGTCCACCTGCTGGCGGATGAGGCGCAGGTCCTCGCGCACGGACTCGGAGGTGCCCGCGGTGGCCAGCGCGCGCTCCACCTCCTTGGCCACCACGGCGATGGTGGACAGCGGTGTGGACAGCTCGTGCGCGGCGCCCGCGGCCAGCGTCGCCAGCGAGGCCACCTTCTCCCGCCGCGCGTGCAGCGCGCGCGCCTGCGCCAGCTCCTGCTCCCGCGCCCCGAGCGCCCGCGTGACGCGCTGGACGAAGTAGACGATGAAGCCCGCGGCCACGGCGAATGCGACCCACATGCCGCTGAGGTGCAGCCGCATCAGCTCCGCGTGGTCTGGCCGCGACAGGCCCGCTGGCAGCTCCACGTCTTGCAACACGAAGAGCGAGCCGAAGGCCGTCAGCGTGAAGCCGAGCAGCCCCCACATCCACCGAGGGGGCAGCAGCACGGTGCCCAGCGCGACGTTCACCAGGTAGAGCGTGGTGAAGGGGTTGTGCGTGCCGCCGCTGAGGGCCAGCAGGCCGGTGAGCACCAGCGTGTCCCACAGCATCAGCTTGCCAAGCGTGCCCTCCGTCACCCGGAGGCCGCGCGCCAGCCACGCCCGCACCGACACGTTGGTCAGCGCCTCCAGGCCCAGCAGCGCGGCGAGCACCGGCACTGGCAGCGCCAGCTCCAACCCGAAGGCCGCCACGCCGATGACGAGCGTCTGGCCCAGCAGCAGGCCCCATCGCAAGCGCAGCAGCCACTCCAGGTTGATGCGGGCCCGGGAGTCGGGCTCTGGGAGCGGCGGGGCGGCTTGGGGCGGAGGCGTCATGGTGCGGCGGAGGAGGGGGGCACCACCGAGCGGGCCACGTTGGCCACCAGGTCCACGTTGGCGGGCGGCTGCTCGGCGCTGACGCCATCCAGCCACGTATCCCACGAGAGCGCAAAGACGAGCTGCGCGTGGGGCTCGGCTTCCGACAGCGTCACCCACTCCAGTAACACGTCCACCGACGCGCGCGTCTGGAAGCTCACCTCGAAGGGCTGGGGCTCGCCGTCCTGCCCGGTGCTCAGGGTGCCGCGCAGGTGCAGGCTGCGGCCCACCATGTCCACCGGCGCGTTGCCCTGGGCGGCGGCGCCCAGGCCCTGCGCGTCGTCGCCCGCTGGCTCGAAGGTGAGGCGCGCGTGGCAGTAGCGGCCCGGCGCCGGGCGCAGCGTGCCCAGCGGAATGACGGTCCCATCCGCGCTGCCCAGGCTCACCACCTGCGGGACGTCCATCCGCAGGGGGTTGGTGGCGGTGTGGTGAGCCCACGCCGTGCCCACGGGGGACAGTTGACGCAGGAAGCGCTTCCAGCCGACCTCCGCGCACGGAAGCAACTCCACGCTGCCCAGCGTGACGAAGCCGCTGGTGAAGACGGCGTGGGTGCCCTGGTCGTTCATGAGCTCGCGCGCGCCGGCCGCGCCCGAGATGGGCCGCGCCCGGGCGGTGATGAGCGCCAGGTCGAGCGTCATGCCGTTCTGGACGTCGGTGCCGCCGCAACCGGTGACGGACAGGAGGGCGGCGCCCATGGCGACGGGCTTGAAGAAGGAGCGCATGGTTCAGAGGTCGTAGGCGACGGACAACATCGCGATGGGCGTGGGGACGACGCGGCCACGCAGTTGGTTGATGAAGGGCACGCGGACGCCCGCCGCGACGACGACGTCCATGCCCGGGCTGAAGATGACGTCGGGAGATGCGTAGCCGATGAAGCCGCCCGTGTGCTCATGGCGGTCGCTGTCCGTGTGGCCCTGGTGCTCGGCTTCCGAGTCGGCTGGCGCTTCCAGGCGGCTGTCGAAGCCCAGGCGCAGCGCCCAGCGGGCCGACGGCTGGTATTGCGCGGCGAGCGTGGTGCGCAAGGAAGCACCCGCGCGGAAGCCCTGGATGCCGCGCGTGGGGAGGAAGCCGGTGGCGCTGGCCAGGAAGGACCAGCTGCCTCGGAAGTGCTGATAGGCGAAGCCGGCCAGTGGGTCCACGGAGCCGCTGCCCAGCTGACTGTCCAGGGCCAACTGGGCGCCGTCCGGCCCGCGCAGCACGGGCGCGGTGGGGAGCTTCACGCCGCCCAGCACGCTGAACAGGTGGTCCGCGGAGAAGGCCTTGTCCTGAAAGAGGAACACCTTCGCGGCGACCTCCACGTCGCCAATGCCCCAGCCGCGGTCCCGGGCGAGGCTGACGTGTCGCACCTCGCGAGCCTGCAGGGGCAGGGTGGCGGAGAGGAACAGCCAGGGGAGCGGTGCGTAGGCCACCGCCAGGTCCATGCGCGCCTCGCGCAGGCGCAGGGCGTCCACCCCCTCCTCTCCGACGGTGTGCCCCCAGCCCCGGACGGTGGAGGACAGGCGCAGGCGGCCGGAGAACGGCTGCTCGGTGCCCATGGACATGAGCGTGGGGTCGCCACAGGCGCAGGTCGCGCAGGCCCAGGCGCTCGAGGTGGGGGCGAACAGCACGGCGCTGGACAGCAGGAGGGTGACAGTCAGGGCGTTCTTCACGGCCCGGGCACCATACGTGCTGGTCCGGGGGCTCGCGTGTGGCGTGTTGTCGCAGCGTGCCATGGCCTGAAAGGGCCCGCGGTGAAGGGCGAGCAGGCAGGCGAGCGGCCGGTGTCACGCAGGAATCGATGCCCACGTTGTGAATGACGACGTCCTGCCAGCGTTGTGGGGCTGGGAGGAGGGACGACAGGGAGGATTCATGGGCGTGCTAGCGCCGATTGGCCGGCTGCTCTTTTCGGCCATCTTCATCACCAGCGGCCTGAACCACTTCTTCCAGTTGGAGGCGCTGACGGGCGTGGCCCAGGCGTCCGGGGTGCCCGAGCCGCGCCTGGCGGTGCTGGCGTCCGGCGTGGCGCTGGTGGTGGGCGGCTTGTCCGTGTTGCTGGGCGTGTTCGCTCGGCTGGGCGCGGCGGCCATCGCCATCTTCCTGCTGTCCGCCGCCTTCATGGTCCACCGGTTCTGGCTGGTAACGGACCCGGTGCAGGCGCAGAACCAGCTCATCCACTTCATGAAGAACCTCTCCATGGCGGGTGGCGCGCTGTTCATCGTCTACTTCGGGTCCGGGCCCTTCAGCCTGCGGCGCAAGAAGGCGGAAGGGCTGGGGAGTGGACGGCTGGGCGTTCCGCTGCGGCCTTGAGGCTCAGGGCGTGGTGGCGCTGACGGCCGGGGCCTCCGCGCTGTCGGGAACCCAGGTGATGAAGGTGGAGGCCTCCGGCAGGTTCCGCTTCAGCTTGTCGCAGGGGACGTGCACGAGGGAGTGGTTGTCACTGGTCGACGTGACCAGGAAGCAGCTCTCCGTGCGCGGGTCGATGAGATAGGCGAGTCGGCCGTCGACGTTGATGAGGGCGAACTTCCCCGCCTCCGGCAGCTTGACGTAGTCGACGTGAGACGGGATGCAGCCTACGAGCGGCAGGACGAGCACGGCACACCGGAGCAGGGATTTGCGCATGCGGCGCATGCTACCCGCTCCGGCCGTACGGGGGGCATGTCACCCCGCGCTGACGGCGGCCTGGCGCAGCGTGAAGAAGGCCACCTCCGGCTCGCTGCCCCGGCGCAGGTAGGGGCCGCCGAAGCCGAAGCCCAGGCCCCGGTTCACGTACAGCTGGTTGCCATTCACGTGGTAGTGGCCGCGGATGTACGGCTGGCCCGCGCGGCGGAAGATGGCCTCCGTCAGGCCGCGCACCACGAATTGGCCGCCGTGCGTGTGCCCGGAGAACTGCACCAGCCCCGCGTGCGCCGGCAGCTTGTCCGCCGTGGGCGGCGTGTGCGCCAGCACCAGCCGCGTGCCCGACACCGGCGCGCCCCGGAAGGTGGCCTCCACGTCGTCCCGGCCCGTGAGTCCGTCGTCGATGCCCAGCACCGTCACCGGCGCGCCCTTCACGTGCACCTGCCGGTGCTCGTTCTGCAGCACCGTGTAGCCCATCCGCTCGAAGGACTCGCGCAGGTACGGCGCGTTCACCCAGTGGTCATGGTTCCCCATCACCACGTAGACATGGCCCGCGATGCCGGCCAGCAGCTCGCGCACGCGCGGCAGCGGCTTGGGGCTGTGCGTGACGTAGTCACCCGTGAGGAACACCAGGTCCGGCTTCTCCGCGTTGACCGCCTCCACCGCGCGGCGGATGCGCAGCGCCGAGGTGGCCTGCCCCACGTGCACGTCCGACAGCTGCGCGATGCGCAGGCCGTCATGCTCGGCGTGCAGGTGCTGGAGCATCAGCACGTTCTCCGAGAGGGAGAAGTGGTCCCGCAGCCGCAGGCGCCGCTCCGTGCGGAAGGGGTCGGCGCCGCTGCGCGCGACCAGCGCATTGCGCTCGTCCTCCTGCCCGTCCCGCCGGAGGCTGTTGGCCGGGGCTGCCAGGGGCGCGGCACGACGGGCGAGACGTCTCAGGCGCATGCGGTTCGGTTCCTTTCCGTGCCAGGGACGGCGGGAGGGCTCGTTTGATTCTAGAGAGCCAGGCGGGGTGGGTTGAAGCAGGTGTCCCTCGCACGCCTGCCCAGCCAGCGGCCGGCGCTCAGGGTGCAGGGGAAAACCCGCGCGATTTCAGGAAGATTCCGAAGCGTCCTCAGGCATTGTTCCATCAGTGGACAGACGTCCGGGGGGCGTGCCGTGACGGTAACCGTTGGGATTGCTACACCCGGGGAGACGATGACCCCCAGGCTCGGGTCCGCCCAGGACACGGGGCCGGACGTGACAGCGCCAGCAGGTGGAGGGAGCGCGGGGCCCCCTGCCGCCGGCGGTGCGCGGCCGGTGGAGCTGGCCGAGCTCATGTCCACGGTGCCGCTGGGCATGGCCATCATCGACCGCGAGCTGCGCTTCGTCGAGGTGAGCGACGCCATGGCCGCCATGAACGGCGTGTCGCGCGAGGCCCACCTGGGCCAGTCCATGGTGGAGGTGCTGCGCGCCGAACCCTCCGCGGCCGACGTGGTGCGCCGCGTCCGCCGCGTGCTGGAGACAGGCGTGGCGCTGGAGGGCGTGGAGATCATCCACCGCGAGTCGGGCGCCCATGGCGAGCGCACCCGCGTCTACCGCGCCAGCTACCACCCGGTGCGCCGTGAAGGCGCCATCGTCGCCGCGTGCATCTACGTGGAGGACATGACGGAGCGCCGCCGCGTGGAGGCCCAGCGCGACGCGGGCGCGGCCCGGGAGCGCTCGGTGCGCGAGCAGGCCCTGCGCGAGACGCAGGAGGCCGTGCGCGCCCGGGATGAGTTCCTCAGCGTGGCGGCCCACGAGCTGCGCACGCCCCTCACCAGCCTGCGCCTGCACCTGCAGTTGCTGCTGCGTCAGGTGGGAGGCTCGAACCAGGAGCCACCCGCGGAGCTGGCGCCCAGGGCCCGCGTGCTGGACCGTCAGTTGTCGCGGCTGGTGGGGCTGGTGAACACGCTGCTGGACGTGTCGCGGCTGGCCGCGGGCCGCTTGTCGCTGGAGCCCCGGGAGCTGGACCTGGCGCAGCTGGTGCGGCAGATGGCGGAGGCCTTCTCCGAGGAGTTCAACCGCGCCGGCAGCACGCTGACGCTGCACGTGGACGGGCCGCTGCTGGGGGAGTGGGATTCGCTGCGCCTGGAGCAGGTGCTGGTGAACCTGCTCTCCAACGCGGTGAAGTACGGCGGAGGCCAGCCGGTGGAGGTGTCGCTGGCGAGCGAGGGCCTCACGGCGGTGCTCGCCGTGAAGGACCAGGGCATCGGCATCTCCGAGGACGGCATGGCGCGCCTGTTCGGCAAGTTCGAGCGCGCCGTGTCGGAGCGGCACTACGGCGGCCTGGGCCTGGGCCTCTTCATCACCCGTCAAATCGTGGAGGCCATGGGCGGCAGCATCACCGTGCGCTCCGCGCAGGGAAAAGGCTCCACGTTCATCCTCCGCCTGCCCACGCGGCCCCCGGTGCCCACGAAGGCCGCCGCGGGCGCGCGGTAGACGCGCGAGCCCCGGAGAGGTCCTCGCGCTTCAGTTGCCGCGGAGGACCGTCAGGCCGCTGTCGGTGAGGACGTACAGCGCCGCCGGCGTCACCCGCGGGTCGTGGAGGAGCTGCCGCACCCGGGAGCCGCTCACGCCCGCCACCTTCTCCAGCGTCTTCAGCGGCGTGAGGCGCCACAGGCCCGAGCGTTCCGTGCCGATGTAGAGCGAGCCGTCACCCGTGGCCGCCAGCGCGCTGATGTTCTGGAGCGCGGCGCGCTGCTCCGCGTTGGCGCCGGTCAGCCGGGTGCCCGTCTGGGCCTGATTGGAGGCCCACGTAATCGTCATCTCCCACAGGCCGTGGTCCTTGCTGCCCAGGTAGTAGCGGCCGTCCGTCGTCTGCTGGAAGCCGCGCCAGCTGTCGAACTCGCTCATGCCGTTGACCTGGGGCAGGTAGGAGGACTCCACCTTCATCAGGTTGACGCGCTTGTCCATGTTGTCCCAGTCGCCGTGGTGGGGCGTCGGCGTGACGATGCCGAACATCCACTCGTTGGCGATGAGGACGTCCCCGTCCTGCGCGATGCCCAGCCCGTAGGTGTAGCCCGCCATCTGGCTGCCATTCTCGTTGAGCCACACCGGGTGGCGGTGGGAGCTGTACTCCAGGCCGCGGATGCGGGTGACGCCGTGGTTGGAGCCCACGTAGACGTCACCCTGGTCCCTGCCGTGCATCACCGTCACGCAGCTCAGGATGCTGCGGTCCTCGTCGAAGTGATGGTCGTTGCTGTTGCGGATGCCCAGGTTGTCCACGTCATCCAGCCGGCGCGGGCCCGTCTGCACGTGGGGATTGCCGTTCGCGTCCGTCGTGTTGCGCACCGACTGGTGCAGGTGCTCCTCGAGGACAATCTGCCCGCTGTCGTCCAGGCGCACCACGTCCACGTCACCCTGCTTGTAGTACTGGAGCCGACGGTGGCTGTACGGGAAGCACGGCTGCGCCGGGTCCGGCTGGTAGCACTCGGTGGGGCTGACGATGTAGTTGGGCTGCAGGCCCGGGAACTCCGGGTCCGTGCGCAGGTCCGTCGTGGCGTAGCCCACGTAGGCGCGGCCCGCGTCGCCGCCACAGATGACGGTGGAGCCGGTGGCCGCCCGGTCCGGACCGAAGCCGCCCTGGGCCTGGCCAATGGGCGAGCGCGTCCAGACGACCTGTCGCGTGTCCGCGCGCAGCACGCCAATCCGGTCCCCATCCAACAGCCAGATGTTGTGCGCGGCGTCCACGCCCACCGCCCGCGCCCGGGAGATGTCGTAGCGGGATGAGTAGTTCGTCACCGCGTCCGTCGGCCACGGTCCTTCAACAGGGCCGCTGCCCGCGTCCGGCTCCGAGCCCGCGTCTGGCTCCGTGCCCGCGTCTGGCTCCGTGCCCGCGTCCGGCTCCGTCCCGGCATCCGGCTGCGTGCCCGCGTCCGGCTGCGTGCCGGCGTCGGGTTCTGGCCGCGTCACCGGTGGAATGTTGTCGATATCGTTGTCCGTCGTGGGGGGCGTGGGCTCGTTCGAGCCACCGCATGCCCACGCCGTCATCACCGCCACCCCTACCCACCCAGCCAACAGTCGTCGATTCACCGCTTCCTCCTCCCGGGGACGCACAGCAATTCGCATACCGGGCTTTGGACGCCTGACCGCCTGGGAAACAGGGTCTGCGTGGGTAAAACGCTTCCCTGTCTGGAGAAGAAGAGGGCCTCGTGGTGATGAAAAACAAACGGGCCCGCCTCCGGTGTGGAAGCGGGCCCGTTTCGAGCCACGATGCGCGTGTCGCCAGGGCTACCGCGTCGGCGTGCCGTCGAGCTCCTTGTCGACGGACTCATGCGGCTGCGTGCCCGCGCCGCCGGTGCCCGGCTGCTTCTTCTTGGCACCCTTGGGGCTGGTGGCGCGCAGCTCCAGCGCGACGACCTCCTGGCCCTCCAGCTGGAACTTCGCGCGCACCGAGGCGCCTTCCGGAATCTCATCCGTCTTGGCGACCTTCTTGCCGTCCAGCATCAGCTTCGTCTTGTCGCGCACGTCCAGGTCCGCGTCAGGCAGGCCCGGGCGGGACAGGCTCACGCCGTCCGCGGTGGCATCCTTGAGGGTGCCTCGCAGGCTCATGGCCTTGTCCATCTTGAAGGTGCCTTCATCCTCCGTCTGGACGCCCGTCACGTCCTTGGCGGCCTCGCCAATGGCGGGCCCCACCTCCGTGGCGTCCACGCCGGTGCTCTTCTCCGTACCAGGACGGGGCACCTGCGTGCGCGACGGCTGCTGCTGCGCGAACGCGGCGCTACCCACACACAAAGCGACTGCGGCGATGAGCTTCTTCATCATCCCTCTCCCTGAGTTCAGTTCGGTTGGACCGGCTGCTGGAAGCAAGGGTGGGGCCGCTTCTTGCTCTCGCCAATCCATGCCGGGTGCCCCAGGGGCGGCCCTGGCCGCAGGGCAGCCGGGCAGGCGCTCGCGCTCAGTTGGGCAACTGACTGAGCCGCTTCACCGCGCTGAGCAGCTCGCGCAGGTCCAGCGGCTTGCGCAGCCAGCCGGCGACGTCCAGGCCTTCCGCCGCGCCCCTCACGTCCAGGTCCGCGCTGGCCACCAGCACGGGGATGCGGCTGAAGCTCGTGTCGTGACGCAGCGCCTCACGGAAGGCGAAGCCGTCCATGCGCGGCATCATCAGGTCGAGCAGGATGAGGTCCGGCATGGATTCGACCTGGCGGAGCTGGGTCAGCGCCTCCAGGCCATCCGCCGCGAGCAGGACGGCGTAGCCTTCCAGCTCGAAGACGTCCTGGAGCGCGTCACGGATGTCGAGGTCGTCGTCGACGACCAGCAGTGTCTGAAGGGGTTGCACCGAAGCCTCCGGCGAAGGCGGGGCGGTCTCCCCCACGACGCCGTCCCCAGGATGTGTCCGCTCCCCTGAAGGCGGAAGCGCATGGCAGGCCCGGGGGTGGGAAAATGCTCAGCCCCCGACGCATGCCAGGTCGCTCTCCGACGCATCTTCCCGGTGCCCGCGCCGGGGCCGCGGTGGCCCCGTTACTCAGTTGCAGCCGTCGCAGAGACCGCGAAGCTGCACTTCCACCGAGCGCTGGGACACCGCGCGGGGCACGCCCTTGGAGGACGCGATGCGGACCGACTCCTCCGGGAGGCAGGCCACGGTGCCGCAGTCGGTGCAGGTGAAGTGCGGGTGGCTGCCGTTGTGCTCCTCGCCCGCGCGCTTCAGCTCGAAGCGCCAGACGTGGTCGCCCAGGTCCGCCCGCACCACGAGCCCGGCCTCGGTGAGGTCCGTCAGGTTGCGGTAGATGGTCACCCGGTCGTAGCCCTCGTCACCCAGCGCGTCCACCAGGTCGGCGTGGCTCATCGGGGACGTGGCGTCCTCCAGCTCCCGCAACACCGCCACGCGGGGCGCGGTGCTGCGCAGGCCCGCGGAACGAATCCGGTCCTGGAACTCAGTGAGCTTCGGCTGCACGGCACTTCTCTTTGCTCCCATGATGCCCTTTCGAATAACCGATTTGACGGTCACTTTCACCCTGCTGAGACCTGGAGCGTTGAGTCTTCACGCTCCGCGTGATGCCTCTCAGCGGGTCTCCCCCGACTCCCCGCGCGTGCTTCCGGTAGACGGTTGTAGCTGCTTCCAATGCAATCCGGATGCAGAAGAATCGACGTTGCCATCGTGCCGGTGCCTGGTGGCGGGCCGGCCCGGCGTCACGCGGCGGCGGGGCGGGACGCAGGATTTCCGGGAGCCGCGCGGCATGTCGCAGGGAAAGACCTCGGGGGTGGCGGGCTGGCCACAGGTGAGCCCCTGCCTGCCCGGATGCGACTGTTGACGAGATACCGCTGTCGCGCTGGATGCATCCGTCACGCGGATGCGTTCCGGGAAGGAGGGCCCAGGGCCGGCGGCCGACTGGCGGTCATTTGCACCGGAGAACACTTGCCGCCGGAGCGCTTGACTCGGTGCGTTCGGTGCCCAGACTGCGACTCTTTCCTTCATCCGGGGTGTCTGAACGCCCTGGCGGCCCGCCCACCTTCGACTCGTCGTGATGACGCCCTCCCTCCTGCTCATCGAAGACCCCGGTGCCTCCCGGGAACTCCAGGTGCTCGCCCTGGAAAGCCAGGGCTGGAGGGTCTGGGTCTCCGCGGACGTGCCGGGTGCGCTGACGCTGCTGCAGACGGAGTCGGTGCAGGTGGTGGTGGCGGCCGCTGGCCTGCTGGTATCGGACGGGACGCACCTGGAGTCACTGCAGCGCGCCTTGGCGCTGGCGGGCGCCCTGTTGCAAATCAGCGCCTTCCCCGCGGAGAGGGAGGCGCTGGGCCCGCTCGACCTGCGGGTGGAGCGCTACCTGGGCCGGCCCCTGTCGCTGGGGGCGCTGGTGGAGGGGGCGCGGCAGGCCCTCCCGGTGGAGGCGGGAGGGGGGCCGGAGGCACGGCGGCCACATGTGCTGGTGGCGGACGACGACCCTGTCTCCCGCAAGCTTGCGCAGCTGCACCTGGCGCCCTTTCGCTTCGACGTGACGTTGGTGGCGGACGGCGCCACGGCGCTGGATTTGGCGCGGCGCCGCGGTCCGGACGTGGTGCTGGCGGACGCGCTGATGCCGGGCATGGACGGCTTCAAGCTGTGCCTGGGGCTGCGGCAGGACCCGCGGCTGGCCCGGGTGCCCGTCATCCTCACGCACACCGTGGCGCCCGACGAGCTGGACCTGCGCATGGCCCACAACGTGGGGGCCAACCGCTTCGTGCGCAGGACGCAGGAGGGGGACGAATTGGTGGGCGCGCTCTTGCGCGAGCTGCGCGCCGGTGGGCCGGCCCACACGTCTCCGCCCGTGGACCTGAGCACCGAGGACCACCTGTACCGGATGGTGCGCCAGCTGGAGCGGCGGGTGGGGCTGCTGGAGCAGGCCGAGCGCACCGCCCGGGAGAGCGAGGCGCGCTACCGGCTGGTGGTGAGCGGCTCCTACGACGGCATCTGGGACTGGGACCTGCGCGGCCAGGCCTTCTACTGGAGCCCGCCGCTGCTGGACATGCTGGGCCTGGGGCAAGGGGACTTCGGCGGGACGTTCTCCGCCTTCCTGGAGTTGATTCACCCGGACGACCGGCCGGACGTCATGGCCGCGCTGTCCGCGCACCTGGAGCGGGGCACGCCCTATGACGTGACGCTGCGGCTGCGGCACGTCACGGGCACCTGGCGCTCGTGCGTGAGCCGCGGCCGGGCGCTGCGGGACGCGCAGGGCCGCCCGGTGCGGATGGCCGGCATCATTGGCGACGTGACGGAGCAGCTGCGCCTCTACCGCGAGACGCAGGAGGCGGTGCGCGCGCGTGACGACTTCCTCAGCGTGGCGGCCCACGAGCTGCGCACCCCGCTGGCGGCGCTGCGGCTGCGCGTGCAGGGTGCCCAGGGCGTGCTGCGCGCGGGCCTGGGCGGCGGGCCTGGGCGGCTGGAGCGCGCGCTGGATTCGGCGGACCGGCAGGTGCAGCGCCTGGCGGACCTGGTGGAGTCGCTGCTGGACGTGTCGCAGCTCCAGGGCGGCGCGCCCCGGCTGCACCTGGAGGACGTGGATCTGGCGCTGGTGGTGCGCGAGGCGGTGGTCCGTTCGGAGGAGGCGGCGGCGCGCGCGGGCTGTCTGCTGGTGCTCAGCCCGCTGGAGCCCACGCCGGGGCGGTGGGACGCGGCGCGCCTGTCCCAGGTGATGACGCACCTGCTGTCCAACGCGATGAAGTTCGGGCCGGGCAAGCCGGTGGAGGTGGGGCTGGAGTCCGGACAGGACGTGGCGACGCTGATGGTGAAGGACCACGGCATCGGCATCGCGCCCGGGCGGCTGGAGAGCCTCTTCCGCCGCTTCGAGCGCGCCGTGCCGGTGCGGCACTACGGCGGGCTGGGCCTGGGCCTGTACCGGCTGCGCCGCATCGTGGAGGCGCATGGGGGCGGCGTGTCCGTGGACAGCGCGCCCGGAGAGGGCGCCACGTTCCGCGTCCGCCTGCCGCGCGAGCGGCCGCCCGTGGTGAGGGACTGACGGCGTGTCCCTCGCCGCGGCCGTTACCCAGGTGGCAGGCCAGGCAGGAGACGGGCGGGCGGGCGTCCAGGCCGGCGGCTTCCACACTGCGGGCGGGTTGAGACTGATACCGAGTGTCCCAGGCGGGGCACGTCGATGTTGTGGACTGTCTGCCAGTGTGCGCTGCAGCGGCCACGGGTCCGACCATGTCTTTCAACTTCGAGGAATCGCTCTAGGTTCGGTGGCCGTTTCCAGGGGACGCCATGGCAGAGGTGCTCGTCGTTGATGACAGCAAGGTGATGCGCGACATGGTGGTCGCGTGCCTGCGGCCCTATCCGGGCCTTACCTTCACGCACGCTTCCAGTGGCTTGGAGGCCATCGAGCGGTTGTCGCTCCAGCCGTATGACTTGTTGGTGTTGGACCTGAACATGCCGGACATCGGCGGCATCGAGGTGGTGGAGTTCGTGCGGGGGCAGGACCGGCTGCGCGAGCTGCCCATCATCATCGTCACCACGCGTGGTGACGATGCCTCGCGGACGCGGGCGTTGGCGGCGGGGGCCAGTCGCTTCATGACGAAGCCCTTCACACCGGACGCCATCTTGTCGGAGGCGCGTGGGCTGCTGGAGGGGAGGCGCGCTTGAGCGCGTCCGTGGACCTCGCGGACTTCCTCCCCGCCTATCTGGCGGAGACGGAGGAGTTGCTGGGGACGGGGCACCGTCAGTTGCTGGCCATGGAGGCCGGCATCCGGCGGGGGCAGCCGCACCCGCGCGCCGTGCGCGAGCTCTTCCGCGCCGTGCACACCATCAAGGGCCTGTCCGCCATGGTGGACGTGGAGCCCATCGTCGACATCGCGCATTGGATGGAGACGTGCCTGCGCCACGCCGACCGCGCCGGGGGGCGCCTGCCCGAGGCCAGCGTGGAGCCGCTGATGGAGGGGCTGCGCGAAATCGAGCAGCGCGTCCGCCAGCTCGCCGCGGGCAAGCAGGCCGCGCCGGTGCCTCCGGGGCTGCTGGCGCGGCTGGAGGCGCTGGATGCCGACAGCGCTCCGGGTGGGGGCGCCGCGAAGCCCGCGCCCGCCGCGCTGATGCTGGAGGAGGCCGTGGCCTCCCGGCTCTCCGCCGCGGAGCGGGAGCAGCTCGCCACGGGCGTCACCGATGGCCGCCGCGCGGTGCGGCTGGACTTCATCCCTGGCGCGGACCGCGCCGCCCATGGCGTCACCATCAACAGCGTGCGTGAGCGCGTGGCCCCGCTGGGCGAGACGGTGAGGGTGCTGCCCTTGTCGGGGGCCGCCGTGGGCGGCGGGGCGCTCACGTTCGTGCTGCTGCTGCTCACCGAGGCCTCGGACGCCGCGCTGCTGGAGGCCGCGGGGGGGCCGCCCGCGTCGGTGCGCCCGCTGGCCGCCGAGGCCCCGCGGGCGCCCGCCCTGGCGCCCCTGCCCGAGTCGGCGCTGATGGAAGAGGAGCCCGAGGAGGCGCGGCGTGGCGGCGGCTCCCTGCGGGTGGACGTGTCCCGGCTGGACGAGGCGCTGGAGCGGCTGGCGGCGCTCGTCGTCAACCGTTCGCGGCTGACCCGCGCGGTGGCGGCGCTGACGGCGGCCGGCGCGCCCACGCGCGAGCTGCAGGCCATCCTCCAGGAGAACGCGCGCCAGCTTCGCGACATGCGCACGGCCATCCTCCGCCTGCGCATGGTGCGGGTGGGGGACGTGCTGGAGCGGCTGCCGCTGCTGGTGCGCGGCCTGCGCCGCAGCACGGGCAAGTCGGTGCGGCTGGAGCTGGACGTGGGCGACGCGGAGCTGGACAAGGCCGTGGCGGACCGGCTGCTGCCCGCGCTGGTGCACCTGGTGCGCAACGCGGTGGACCACGCGCTGGAGTCGCCGGAGGCGCGCCGCGCCGCGGGCAAGCCGGAAGAGGGCGTGCTGCGCGTGGCCAGCCATGGCCGGGCGGGGGGGCTGCTGGACCTCACCGTGGCGGATGACGGGCGCGGCGTGGATGCGCGGGCGGTGGCCGCGCGCGCGGGCGTGCCAGTGCCCGCGACGCCGGACGCGCTGCTGGAGGTGCTCTGCCGGCCCGGCTTCTCCACCCGGGATGCCGCCAACGCGACCAGCGGGCGGGGCATGGGCATGGACATCGTCCACCGCATCATCGTGGACCAGCTGGGCGGCGAGCTGGGGATGGAGACGCGGCCCGGCGCCGGCACCACCTTCCGGCTCCGCGTGCCGCTCACCATTACGCTGCTGGACGCGCTCGTCTTCGAATGCGCCGGGCTTCGCTACGCCGTGGCGGTGGGCTCCGTGGAGGAGCTCATCGAGGTGGACGCCGCGCGGCGGGTGTGGCCCGCGGGAGCGGAGGGCGTGGCCTTGCTGGAGCGCCGGGGGCGCTCGGTGCCGCTGCTGGGGCTGGCGCGGCTGCTGGGGCGCGGGGACGCGGACGGCCACGGAGGCGACTCGGCGGCCAAGGCGCTCCTCGTGCGTCAGCGCGGTGAGCTCGTCGCGTTCGGCGTGGACCGGTTGGTGGGGCAGCAGGAAATCGTCCTGCGTCCGCTGGAGGACCCCTTGGTGCGCGTGCCCGGCGTGGTGGGCGCCACGGACCTGGGGGATGGGCAGCCCACGCTGGTGCTGGACCTGGCCGCGCTCGGGCTGGCGCGAGGTGGCGGCGCGCCGCACCAGCGCAGGGCTTCCGCCCAGGAAGAGAGGCGCCTCGCATGAGCGTGCTGCATGTTGTGTTCAAGGTGGATGGAGCCGAGTACGTGCTGCCCGCGGCGGACGTGCTCCAGATGGAGTCCTTCGCGGGGGCCACGCCCGTGCCGGGCGCCGCGCCGCACGTCGCCGGGTTGGTGCAGGTGCGCGGGCGCGTCATCCCGGTGGTGGACGCCCGCCTGCGCTTCGGCCTGCCGCCCGTGGAGCGCACGCTCGACTCCCGGGTGGTGGTGGCGCAGCTCGGCGGCCGGGTCGTGGGGTTGGTGGTGGACAGCGCCCGCGAGGTGCTGAAGCTGGACCTCCAGCAGCTCAAGCCGCCCCCTCCGCTGGTCGTGGAGGGAGCGCGCGGTTTCGTGAAGGCCGTGGCCCAGGTGGGGCCGCGCCTGGTGATGCTCATCGATTTTCCCCGGGTCATCGGGGAGGAGACGTTGGATGGCGACGGAGAGCGGTAACGCAGGGGTGACGCTGGATGCGGCCCGGGCCCTGGCCGGGGAGGCGGTGCGCAGTATCCAGGAGAGCACGGAGCTGGTGCGGGCCGTGGAGGGGCTGGCGACGCGGCTGGCGGCCGGCGGCAACGAGCAGGCCGCGGCCTCCGAGCAGGTGCGCGCCGCCATCGAATCCGTGGCCGCGCACGTGGAGGAGACGGGGCAGTCCGTCCATGAGCTGGTGCGCTCGCAGCGCACGGTGAGCGACTCCGCGCGGGCCCAGGTGAAGGAGGCCGAGGCCACCGCGGGCACCCTCCAGGAGGTGAACTCCTCCGTGGCGGGCGTGCGCAAGGACGCCGCGCACCTGGCGGCCTCGGCGGACGCCACGGCGGGGGCGCTGGAGGAGGTGTCGCGCTCGGTGAAGGGCGTGAGCGCCAACGCGGAGGAGCTGGCTGCCTCCAGCGAGGAGCTGCTGGCCTCCATGACGGAGATGAACGCCACCGTGGCGGACCTGGTGTCGCGCAACCAGGCCAGCGCCGCCGCCACCGAACAGGTGGCCGCCACCGCCGAGGAGATGGCCAAGGGCATTGCCCGGCTGTCCACGGATTCGCAGGGCGTGGGCGAGCGCGTGGCGCAGGTGACGCAGGCGGTGACGGGAGTGGTCCGCTCCCTGGGCGAGGCGTCCCGGGACGCCACGGCCATGGCCTCCAGCGTGGAGGATACGGCGGCCACGGTGGAGGAGCTGGCGCGCAGCGTGAAGGGCGTGGCGGAGAACGCCCGGACGCTGGAGACGCACTCCGCCAGCACCGCGTCCAGCGTGGAGGAGGTGGCCGCCAGCGTGGAGGAGGTGGCCGCCACGGCGGAGAAGAACGCGGCGACGGTGGAGGCCAACGCGGCCACCATCGAGCAGCTCGCCCGCTCCGCGCAGGCGGTGGCGAAGGCCTCCGAGCAAATCAACACCCTGGCGGCTGGCAGCGCCGCCGCCTCCGCGCAGCTGGAGTCGTCCACGCGGCGGGTGGCGCAGATGATGGAGGAGGCGCGCACCACCGCCGAGCGCGTGGGGGCCACCGCGCGGGAGGGGGGTGCCACGGTGACGCGCTCCATCGCCGGCTTCGGCCGCATCCGCGAGTCCATTGTCGGGTCGGCCGGGGTGATGAAGGAGATGGGCCGGCGCGCCGAGGAGATTGGCGACATCGTGCAGACCATCAACCTCATCGCGGACCGCACGAACCTCTTGTCCCTCAACGCCAGCATCGAGGCGGCGCGCGCCGGTGAGCACGGCCGGGGCTTCGCGGTGGTGGCGGAGGAGATTCGCGCGCTGGCGGACCGCGCGGCGGCGGCCAGCGCGGACGTGGCGAAAATCGTCCGGGGCCTGCAGACGTCGGCGCGCGAGGCGGCCACCGCTTCGGGCGAAGGCGTGCGGGCGGCGGACGAGGGCGCGGCGCTGGCCGGGGACGCCGAGCGCGCGCTGTCCACCATCCTCAAGGGCGTGGAGGACCTGGGGAACAACGTCCGCGAGGTGTCGCGCGCCTCCGGCGAGCAGGTGCAGGCCACGCAGGCGCTGGTCCAGGGCACCGCGAAGGTGAGCGAGCAGGGGCGGGCCATCGCCTCATCCGCTTCGGAGCAGGCGCAGGCGTCCCAGTCGCTGGCGCAGGGCGGCGCGGAGATGCGGCGCATGTCGCGGCAGACGATGCAGGCCACCTCCGAACAGGCGCGCGCGCTGCGCGAGGTGGTGCGCTCCAACGGCCAGCTCGCGGAGGCGGCCCAGAAGGTGTCGCGCGCCGTGCAGGAGCAGGCGCTGGCGGCGGCGGACCTGGCCAAGGGCACCTCCCAGATGCGCCAGCTCGTCCAGGGCGTGAGCGTGGCGGTGACCACCCAGAGCCGTGACGTGGCGGGGGTGGGCACCCTGGCGCAGGAGGCGGCGGCGGCCACCCAGCGCACCCTGGTGGGGCTGGCCGAGCAGGCCACGGCCGCCCAGGAGGTGACGCGGGCCATGGAGGAGACGCGCAAGCAGGTGGCCCAGTCCTCGCGAGGCATGACGGAGCAGGCGCGCGCCCTCAAGCAGGGTGAGACGGCCAGCCGCCAGGTGGCGAAGCTGGCCGCGTCGGTGACGCGGGCCGCCGAGGAGCAGTCGAAGGCGCTCAGCGGGCTGGTGCGGGAGGCGGACGAGGTGCGGCGCGTGGCGCGGCAGACGTCGCGCGCGCTGGACGAACAGACCGAGGCGCTGGGGGCGCTCACGGGCTCCGCCAGCCGCCAGGCCACGGGCGTGGCCGTGGTGGCGCGCGCCAGCGCGGAGGCCACGTCGGTGATGGAGGGCCTGGCCAAGAGCGTGGAGGAGATTCGCGTCCGGGCCCGGGACATCACCACCGCCACCGCGCAGCAGTCGCGCGCGACGGCCACCACCGCCGCGGAGGTGCGGGAGGTTGCGGGCCGGCTGGCCCACCTCACGCGGCTGCAAGGCGCGCAGTCGGAGAGCCTGGCGAAGCTGCAGGGCGCGCTGGGCGGTGGGAAGGACAACCCAGAGGCCGCGGCGTCCTCGCCGCGGGAGCAGCGGGCATGACGGCCACATCCTCGACGTCGGTGCACCCGCTGACGCTGTCGGCGGAGGACCGCTCCCAGGTGGATGAGGTGGAGCAGCTCGCCCGGCGCGGCGCCTCCAGCCTGGCGCTGCTGGTGGGCGGGCTGGATGCCCAGAGCTGGGCGGTGCGGCGCGCCGTGGTGGGCGCCCTGGCGAAGCTGGGGACGCCCGCGGTGGCGTCGCTGCGCGACGTGCTGGTCCATCGCCGCGACAGCGAGGCGCGCCTGGCCGCGACGGTGGAGGCCTTGGTGGCCTCCACCGGAGACGTGGAGGGCGTGCTGGAGCCGCTGGGCGAGGACGCCAACCCCGCCCTCGTCTGTGACGTGGCCCAGGTGCTGGGCCGGCGCCGCGGCCGGCGGTCGGTGCCGCTCTTGTCCCGGCTCACCGTGCACGCGGACGACAACGTGGCGGTGGCGGCCATCGAGGCGCTGGGCCGCGTGGGCGGCGGCGCGGCGGTGGACGCGCTGCTGGCGGCGCTGGGCAGCGGGAACTTCTTCCGCATCTTCCCCGCCATCGACGTGCTGGGCCGGTGCGGGGACCCGGTGGTGGTGCCCGCGCTGCTGGGCCTGCTCGCGGACCCCTTCTACACCCTGGAGGTGGCGCGCGCGCTGGGGCGCACGGGCCAGGAGGCCGCGGTGCCCGCGCTGGTGGGGCTGCTGCGCCGGGGCAATGACTCGGCGGTGCGCGCGGCGGCCGTGGCGCTGGTGGACATCCACGAGGCCCAGGTGCAGCGCTTCGGGGGCTCGCGCACCGTGCAAGCCGCGATGCGGGGCCCGGAGTCGGCCGTACTGGGGCGGCGGCTGTCGCAGGGCGTGACGAGCGCGGACACGACGGAGAAGCTGTCTCTTATACACATCTGACGCTGCCGACGAATAG